>JBAOIH010000002.1 GCA_037045645.1 Nocardioides sp. | reverse complement strand
GAGGCTCTGAGCCTCGCCGTAGGGACCGACCTTGTAGCCGCGCTGTCGGTACCACTGGATCGCGAAACGTGACGTTGAGTCAAAGTCACCTTCCTGCTCATTGAGAACCTCATCCAAAATCTCGTTGATGCGTGCGAGCGCGGAACGAACCGTCATCTTGGAGCCATCCGGCTCAAGCACTCCGCTGTACCGACTGAAGACCGACATGCCGGGACCAATCGCTGCCTGGGGCAAATCGACTGGAGCCACTTGACCTTGCTGAAGTATCCGAAGAGCGGATGGGAGTTCCGCTTCGAGCGCCGCAATGAATCCGCGCCTATCGGTTGTTCCAAGGTTCGCGCGCCTAGGACGGAGAGACAGCACAATCGAGGATGCCAATGCATTCATCTTGATGCTCATCATGCGTCCGCTGCGTTCACTTCGCATCGGCCACGTCGAGGTGATCTCCCACCCCGATCGGATCATCCCTTCGAGCAGCGTTTCCCAGCCAGACGATGCCAGACCATTGAGATCTGACTCGGACTGCTTGAAGGCGTAATACACAGTCATCGGAAACTCGTCGGACGCCGACTCCCTCGCACGGGCGAAGACTTCCCGAAAGCCCTTCTCAAAGAAGTCCTTCGCTCCTTGCTTTCCGTCATGCCGGTATTGATTCGCAACCAACTCCTCCGCCTTCGGCACCAACATGGTCCCAAGCAGCTCAGGGTGTAAGTCACGCAGCGACCGACGGAGCCAGACGTAGAAAAAATCGGACAGATCGGAGTAGTTGATGCTGTCGTAGTACGGCGGGTCGGTCGACACAACTTTGCCGCCGAAGTCGACCGTGGCCGCGTCGGCCTGCAATGCCGTTCCGGGGCGGGAGGGAGCAAGCGTCTCGAAGGCCTCGCTTACCACCTTCACGGAGCGTAGCCACGCGCCGCCGACGTCCGACAGCGGGTTCAGCTCAGCGTAGTCCCACACCATTGCAATAGCTTGCCGGGTGAAGAGATGGGTGGGCCTGTCTTCTTGCGGGTACCAACCCGAAAGCGAGTTCACATAGTCGGTGATCTTGCTGAGCGCGAACGCTAGGTACGTCGCCACCGCAGCCGCATACTTCGCGTCACCACAGTCGGCAAGAACTCTCGCATGCGCTTCCCCGATTAGGTCGCTGAACACCGTCAACGCCCGCAGCTGACGGTTCGTAAACAAGTCGGCCCACGTTGACATGCCGTAATTCGGCGTCTTGAAGTCACGGGGGTTCATCGGCAACGCCCCTGTCGGAACGTCATCAGGACGGGCGACATCGGCCGCGGTGATCTGAAGGTCATCGGCGGGCCAATACTCACGAAGCCGATCACCCTCGGTGACAACACACATCAGAAGACTTTTGAGTCTGCCCGCCTGTCCTTCGGAGCGGACATAATTGAGGGGCACCGCCGCGGCACAAGCGACGCAAGACGCCCCAGTGCGACCAACTGTCGCATTGGGCGGATCTCCTTGCGTTACCAGTTCGAAGGAGACCCGTTGGCCCGATGGGCAAGTGGGATCCTGAACTACGCGCGGTACGACGTGGATCTTGCGATTCTTGCGCTTGCTGACCCACCACTTGCTGACCAGTGGCATCTCGATGCCGCATGCAGGGTTCGGACACGTGACCGACCTGGTCCACAGGTACGCGATTGGGCGTTTGCCGTCCACGGCGGGATAGTCGCTGGCAAGCCGTTGAACCGCTTGGGAGCGGATCCAGTCACCATACGCTCGGACGTCTGCAGCCAAGCCCGCCGCCCCTGTCCAGACACGAATCTCAGACTCCGCAAGCCCTGGAAATGCAGGGCCACGGTCCGCGAAGACGGCCGGATACTCGAGAAGCCCTCGACCAATAAGAACGGCGACCGGATTGAGATCCGCGCCGACCACCTCAAGTCCCAGGCGCTGCGCTTCCAGCGGAATGGTCCCGCCACCGGCGAAGGGATCGAGGATGATCGGTAACTTGCCGTTCGAAGACTTCAAGAATTTCAGCGTGGGCTTCAGCGAGAAGTTCGCCGTCGGAAGCGTTCTCCCACACGACCAGTCGCTCTAACAGCGAGTGGAGCCGTTCGCGCTCAGTTCGCTGGAGCGCTTCAGTCGGGAATTCGTCGGGTCGCGACGAAGGATCGTCGAACGAGTTGCGCAAAGAGCACGGCCCGCGAGGTCGCCAGAGGCTTCTGCGACCACCACTTGTGAACCGCGCTGGGGTTGCCCCGGTAGATGTAGTTCTCACGGGCCGACTCGCGGTTGATCGCCTCCAGCGGTAACGCCACCTCGATCAGCTTAAGCTCTGCACTACAACGACCCCTCTGCCCGTCCCCGAGCATGACTAAGCGGCGCCGAAGCGCCACGACCTGCGATCAAACCTATCGGTGACGACCGACAGAGTCGGCAGGAACCGGACACGCGCCGCCGACCTCGGGTCTAGCCCGATGGGAGAATGGTCAGCATGTCCGACTCCGCTTCCCATCGCCTGCACGTCATTGTGCTCACGGCGGCGGAGCTCGACGAGCAGCTCGTCCGTGGACGCGAGGCCATCAGCTTTGCCGCTGACCGTGGGGTCGACAGCCCAGGGTTGGGGCGGGTAGCGGTCCTCGTCACTGACAACATCGAGGGTGAGGTCGTCATCTCGCACCTCGGGCTCGTCAGGTCAGGAGGCGCGCGTACCAATCTGGACGCGACGTGGGTGCTCAGTGCAGTCAGGGAGTTAGGGACCCCAATCCTCCTGACTGGACTCTCGGCCGAACTTGGGCGCTCAGCCGACGCCGTTCAGGAGCTTGCCGCCCGCCGCCGGGGAGGGTCACTCTCACCTGCGGCATCGAACGCCCTACGGACGGCCATCCAAGCGCGGATCGGCGCTGGCGAGTGGCCGTCAGATGACGGACGGCCGGAGTGGATGTTGCCACGCCTGGCCGACGAAGTCCGGCAGGATCACACCAACGCCATCGGCACAGCGTTGATGTTCAGCAACATGGATCTCGCACCGATGCGCACAGCACCAATGCCGGGCGAGAGCCCATTGGCCGAGCTGCGGCTCGCCCCGTCAGAGGCGAGTCTCATCGACAACGACTTGCGCAACTTCCCCGGCATGGATGCCGAGCCGCAGCGCGAGGACATCGTCCGATTCACAGATCGCGAGCACACTCTCGACGTCATGAACGTCAACGCCACCGGAATCGAGTCCGCGACTGGCGTTGACCTCATCTACTACAGCCACGACTACGACTGCTTCGTCGTGGTGCAGTACAAGCGCATGGAAGCCGAGGGCCGTCTTCGCATTGCAGGCGTGGACCAACGACTGCCGGATCAGTTGAAGCGCATGGTTGCCTTCGACGTCTTCGGACAAGCCTCTGCCAGCGGGACAGACCCGATCGCATACCGACTCGGACCCGGCTCTACCTTCACTAAATTCGCCTACCCAGTCGTTGCACCGCTTCGAGAAGCCGACCTGACACGCGGCCTCTACGTGCCATCGGAGTTTCTCAAACGGCTCCACGACGGCGGCCAACTCATCGGGCCTCGTGGGGGCGGCGCAGTCACCCACGACAACCTCCGCCGCTGGCTCAGCAACGACCAGTTCGCCGAGCTAGTCAAGAAGGGCTGGGTTGGCAGCAGCGGGATCACCGTTCAAGACGTGCGCGACTTCGTAGCAGCCAATCTTCAGAACGGTCGCATTGCCGTGATCGCAGCGCACTCGACAACGCCGAGCGACATCGATCAGGACATCTGAGCCTTCAGGATGCAGCGGCAGCCGACGCCGTTTCGATAGCACCCGAACTCATGGATCGCTACGCCCCTGCCACGAGCCGCTCTCACTGTCGCCACACCGGCGTCGGTGTTCATGCCGACCGGGCTGTCGATCAGCGGACCCGGTGGTTCGGCTTGCTCCAGGTGTTGCAGGAGCGACAAGGCGTATCCGCGTCGCCGGTGCTCCGGCGGCGTGTCGAGCTGAATCAACTCGCGTCGGTAGGGCTCGTCGCACTCCTTGAAGCTCGCGCGAGTCACTTCAACGCCGTCGACCTTGCCGTGAACCCACGA
Organism: Nocardioides sp.; assembly: GCA_037045645.1. Taxonomy (NCBI): domain Bacteria; kingdom Bacillati; phylum Actinomycetota; class Actinomycetes; order Propionibacteriales; family Nocardioidaceae; genus Nocardioides; species Nocardioides sp. The sequence goes on along the minus strand of JBAOIH010000002.1, from coordinate 65,421 downwards.
GTTCGGTTCACCGCACACGATCTCGAAGTCAGGAATCACCGGCATCAGAACGGCTGCTTCCCCTTGGCCCATTGCTTCGCCCAGTCACCCCGGACGCCGGTTGCGTCGAAGTCGCCGAGGTCCGTAGTGGCAAATGGGTCATCGAGGTAGCGGACCTCGTCGTGCTGCGCTCCGCGTGGGTCGACGCGGACAAGGGCGAGGCGGTAGCGCGGTACGGCGTTCTTGCCGGTCATCACTTCGTTGTGGGTGACGAAGAAGTCGGTGGCTCCGTCGATGCGGGCTTTGACCTCGATGCGGAACGTGTCGCCCTTCGCGTCGGTCGAGAGGATGTCGAAGCCGGGGTTGTTGAACGCCTGCTCGACGGGCTTGCGACCGAGCTCTCGCTCCCGGGCGAGGACCAGGTCAACGCCGCGGCGCTCGACTTCCTTGGTCTCCTTGGCGTGGATAGGTGCGGTGGCGGGCAGGTCGGCTTCCAGCATCCCGACCGGGAGCACGAGTGCGGCGGTGACGATGCGTGGCGGTTTGGTCGACATGAGCTGCTGCTGGTCGAGCAACTCCAGGCGCTTGCGTAGGCGCACGTCGAGTTCGATGGCCTTGCGGTTGAGGCTCTCCGACGACTCTTTCGGCTTGTCGCCCGCCTGCTCCTTCTCCGATGCGATGGCGGCATCGAGGAGGAGGCGGTCGCGTTCGTCCTTCGAGTCGCTTGGTGACGAGGGCGCGGGCCTTGCTCAGCTCGGCGAGTCGTCGCGGCTGGACTTCGGCGAGGTACTCGGGCAACTGGTTGGCGATGATCCAGCTCGTGGCCGTGTCCTCGGCATCGGCGAGCCAGGGCAAAGCACGGGCGGCGTCGGTGGCCGGACTGTCGGGTGCTGCGACGCAGTCGAGGTACGGAGCAGGGCCGGCTGGGGTGACGGTGCCGAAGCTGTCGACGAAGGCGTAGCCGAATCGTCGTGACACGGACCCGCCGGTGGCGTCAGCGACTTCCTCGATCACTCCGACGAGCAGGTTCGGTTCCTCCAAGGTCGAGGACACCAGGACGGTGCCTCGGTTGAGGGTGCCGCCGAACTGGCGGACTGCTTCGTCCATGACAGCGTCGTGGAGCGGGTGACCGGGTGCGAGCAGGTCGGCTCGGGTCAGGTCCTCGCCGCCGACCTTGCCCAACTCGAAGGTCACCCGGTCGTACTTGGTGGCAATCGGCCCTTGCCTGCTGCCCGGATCTGCTGGGGCACGTTGGCGATCTCGTAGCGACCCTGCTCCCGCTTCACGATCCGGCCACCGAGGCGGTTGAACGCTGCCTTGAATGCGAGCTCGATGTAGTGCGGCTGGAGACGGCGTGCGCGGGCTTCGTCCATCGCCGTTCTCAGCGCCTGGAGGTCAGCCTCTGCGAGGTTCTCCGACGCGAGGGCTCGCTCGTCGAGCAGGTCCTTGAGTCCGTCGCCGACGGAGGCGTCGATGACCTCGTGCATCTTGGCCTTCACGTCTGGGCGTTCGCCGTACTGGATGGCCTCAAGCAGAAGGGTGCGCAGTGGGGTCTCGGTGAATGCTTCGCCGAGGACGTCGAAGACCTTGCCGCCGTAGGTCTGGCGCATCTGTTCGAGCTTCTCCAACAGCCGGGTGAAGACCTCGCCCTCGCGGGTGTTGGAGGCGACGAGGTTCCACAAGCCGGCAGACCTCCTCTTGGCCGATGCGGTGGATGCGGCCGAAGCGCTGCTCGATGCGGTTGGGGTTCCACGGCAGGTCGTAGTTGACCATCAGGTGCGCGGCTTGAAGGTTGAGGCCTTCGCCGGCGGCGTCGGTGGCGAGCAGGATCTGGACGTCGCGGTTCTTGGTGAACTCCTCGGTGATCAGACGACGCTCGCCTCGGCGTACACCTCCGTGGATCGCGCGGACGGCGTCGGGCTTGCCCGATTAGTGAAGTGATTCGGCGATGGAGGTAGTCGAGGGTGTCGCGGTGCTCGGTGAAGATGATGAACTTGCGCGGCCATCCGTTCTCGTCGGTGATGAGCGCATTGTCTTGGAGGATCGTGGACAGTTCAGTCCACTTGCGGTCGGTGCCGATGTCGCGGACCTGCTTGGCCGTCTTGGTGAGGTCTGCGAGTTCGATCAGTTCGGCGTTCAACTCCTCGACTGTCTGCGCAGCGGTGGCTGCGTCGAGTAGTTCCTCCTCGATCTCCTCGATCTCCTCGGCATTGAAGTCGTCCGAGTCCAGGTCCGAGAGGTCGACCTTGGGGTCGGTGTCGAAGTAGGTGCCGTTGAGGATCTCCTGCTTCTTGCGCTCCAACCGCTCCGAACGACGTACGAGACTCCGGTAAATCGCCTCGGGGCTGGATGCGAGTCGGCGCTGGAGCACAGTGAGGGCGAAGCCAACGGTGTTCTTGCGCTTGCCGCCCAGCTTCTCGGCGCGGTTCATTCCCTCGCGGACATAGTGGGTGACGTCCTCGTAGAGGTCGTACTCCAAGGCTGTCAGCTCGTAGGGCACGGTTTCGGCGATGCGTTCCGGGAAGAGCTTCTTGCCCTCGAAGGTGAGCAGGTCTTCCTTAGTGAGGCGCCGCATGACGCCATCAAGGTCCGCTGACTTGGTGCTCTTGCCCTCGAACCGGTCGCGGTCGAGGAGGGTCAGGAAGAGTTGGAAGTCCTCCTCCTTGCCGGAGTGAGGGGTGGCGGTCATCAGCAGCAGGTGACGCGTGATGTCTCCGAGCATCTCCCCGAGCTGGAAGCGCTTGGTCTTCTCCAACTTGCCGCCGAAGTAGTGGGCACCCATCCGGTGTGCCTCGTCAACAATGATGAGGTCCCACTCGGTTTCTTTGAGCTGCGCCTGCAACTCCTCGTTGCGGGAGAGCTGGTCCATCCGCGCGATCAGGAGCGGGTTGGACTCGAAGACGTTCAGGTTGACGTTGGCGTCGATCAACTGGTTCGTCAGCAGGTCGAAGCGCAGCCCGAACTTGAAGAACAGCTCGTCTTGCCACTGCTCTACCAAGCCGCCCGGCGCGACGATGAGGCAATGCTTGACGTCGTCGCGGAGCAACAGCTCCTTGACGTAGAGGCCGGCCATGATCGTCTTGCCGGCACCGGGGTCGTCGGCCAGGAGGAACCGCAGTGGTGTGCGCGGCAGGAGTTCGCCGTAGACAGCCTGGATCTGGTGCGGGAGCGGCTGCACATCACTCGTTGCGACGGCGAGCATCGGGTCGAACAGGCCGGCCAGAGTGATCCGCTGCGCCTCGGCGACCAACTTGAAGTCGCTCGCCGTCGCATCGAACGCGCGGCTACCGGTCTGCGCGGCCGAGAGGGTGCCCTCATCCTTGCGGAACACGACCTGCTGGCCGAGCCCGCCAGCGGAGTACTTGTAGGTCAGCTCCAGCGCGTCGGTGCCATGCCATTGCACGGCAACAACAGTGATGACCTCGGCCGGGATCAGCCCATCGATCCGCAGACCCGGCTTGAACTCTTCCAACTGCACCGATCGAACCTCCTGATTGACAGTCCACGAACGCTACGCGAACCCACCGACAGCTCCGCTCCACCAGCGGTGTCTCGGCACCTTCGTGATCTTCTCAGGGCGCATCCGGAGCATCTGGAGGCGCGGCCGACCGGACAGGGGCGGATCAGAGCCGGTCTAACCAGGTGTCTTCATCGCGGTCGTCCCACGACGAGGACGCCGTCGGTTTGGTCGGCGCCGGACCCAGCCGGTTCAGGACCGACAGGGCCTCATCGTGGGTGAGGGCCCGCAGAGATTCCACGGCCCGGCCGGCCGCCGTCTCGATGGCCTGTTGCCGCTCGGCCATCGACGTCAGGCCCCGGGCGTTGAGTGCCTTCCGCAGAAGGTCGACCTGCCAGTCCGCCGCGGGCGCGGGAGCCGATGCCTGGGCGGGAGGTTCGGGGCGCTCGTCGTCACCGAACAGCGAGAGGTCGTCAGACACGTGACGATCCTACGAGCCCCGATGCCGTGTGGGCGTCGATGCGGGCCGACTGACGGTCGGTACGGCCAACGAGGCTGCGCAGGGCCACGCCAATAGCGCTGCACCCGATCTTGATGGCGTCCCACGCAAGCACGAGAGCGACGAGATTGAGCCAGGCGGGCCTACCGGCGCTGACGCAGACCTGAACGCCGCGCATGGCCAGGAGAAGGACGACCGCGAGCGCGGCGAGCCTTGTCGCGGTCCGGAATCGAGCCGGCGAACAACCAACGCGTCGGATCAGGATGTTCGTCGGGGCATAGGTGGCGAGGTAGCGCTGGAAGGCGGCTACGGCCACGAAGACTGGGATCGCGATCAAGAGCAACATGCTCCACGACTACGTCTCGCACGCCCGGGGACACTCACCCAGTGCCGGCAACTGTGGAGAACTCAACGGTATGGACGGCTATGGCGCGGCAAGGGCTTGTGCCTCCACGCTGACGGCCCAACCTGGCTGCGGGCTCTCGCCACGAAGCTGCTCAGCGCGGCGGAGGGCTTGGAGTGCCCGTTCGCGGTCGGCACGCTGGGCATCACTGTCCGCTCCCCCACCGACGGGAAGATCAGACGTGACGCAGTAGCGGTCGCGGTAGGCCGCGATGGTGGAGAGACCCGCCATCCGGTTCTCCTGGTCCGCGGATCCGGGCTGGGACACGCTCAGCCGGCGAGTCCAAGGCTCTCGGTCCGCCATAGCCTGCTCGGCGAGCGCCCCAGCACGGGTTTCGATCAGGGCGGCACGCTGGGTGATGGCCTGACGATCGTCCTCATCCAACGGGCCAAGCGGTTCTGGGATGAGGCCGGCGATGAGGTGCGGCTGGCGCCGTAGTCCGCGCGGGGTCTGAGCGGTGGTCTTCGTGAGCCGGTGGGTGAGAACGGCAGCGATGTCGTCGGCATCGTCCAGCGTGTGCTGGGCGACGATCCGAGGGACCACCATCTCGAGGTCGTGGTGGTATGCCTCGGCTCTGCGTAGCGCGGCCGAGAGCGGACCGAACGCGGTCGACGCCGTCAGCGCCTCGTGCTGCGTGGGCGTGAGCCCGGAACGGGCAAGCAGTTCTACGAACCTGTCGTGCTGAGCGTCAGCGGCGATGGTCTCGAGTTCGGCAGCCAGCCGGCCGATGCCGCCGTACTCCTCCTGTTCGGCCCCGATGGTCTGGTGAGCCGAGAGGTTCGCGCCCTTGTGCTGGAGAACCCCGTATAGGACGGTCCGTGCGGTGACGTCGTCTGGCTCGGGTGTCGAGTGGCTGTCGTCGGGTTGGTCGAGGGCGACGTACGCGATGTTGAATTGACGGCCGCGGGTCATCGAGACATACAGGTTCTCCCTGGTCGTCGATGCCGTCACGACCACGTGGGCGGTGTCGACGGTGACGCCCTGAGCTCGATGCGCCGTGATGGCGTACCCGAGGTCAAGGTGCTCCCCCACGTATGCCGCGGGGAGGACTGTGCGTCGACGCGCCCCGACTGCCCGCACGACCACGGATCCGTCGCCGCGAACGTCGGTGATGCGCCAGCAGTCGCCGTTCTTGACCCACCCACCTGGCTTCGCCACCAGGGTGCGGTCGTTGTGGCGCGTGATGACGAGGTCCCCGACCGATGCCCGGACGTCGCCAGCCAGACATACCTCTCGACCGTCCTCGGCACCGTCGATCATCAGCCGCTCTGCCCGAGCACGCTCGTTGAGGGCACGCACCGCGTGAGCCGATTCCGTGACGAGGACGCTGGCGCGACCGGCCGCGCTGTCGGCTCGCCATGCCTCGTAGGCGGCGTCGAGCATGTGGTCGGTGTCGCCTTCGTGGATGCGCTGCTTCCGTGCGTACGTCCCGATCACCTCGGTGTCGCCGCGGCGCAGTGCGAGTGACGCCTCCTTCTCCCAACCGTGCTTGAAGCGGTGGATCTCGGTGAGCTCTGGAGCTTCGGCGCGGCGAGATGCCAGGAGCGAGAAGGCTCCGCCGGCGTCGACTGACGAGAGTTGGTAGGCATCCCCGATGAGCAGCATCTTGGCGCCGGCCTGGGCTGCGATCGTGCTCAACCGGTCGAGCGTGGTGGTGCCTGCGAGGGTGGCCTCGTCGACGATCACCAGTTGCCCGGCCCGAAGTTGGTACGCCGTGTTGCCGCGCTCATGCTCGTGGAGCCACTTCGCCGTGTTGTCACAGGTGATGCCGAGTTCGTCCGCGAGGTTCTCGGCCGCGTTGGCTGAGGGGGCGAGCCCGACGACGCTCCCTTGTCCGTGCTCGGCCGACCAGGTGCGGCGAAGGGCGAGCATCGTGGTCGTCTTCCCCGCACCCGCGGGACCGACCAGCAGGTCGAGTTGTCGGCCCGAGGTCGCGATGCTCGCGACCGCTGCACCCTGTTCGCGGCTGAGCTTCTGAACACGGCGGAGCACGCGGTCGACGATCAACGGGCTCACGGTCGGCGCAGTCACTGCTTCGGACTGATTGAGCAGCCGGTCTTCCGCAGCGAGCACGTCGTGCGACGAGTACTTCACGGAGTGCTTGGGACGGAACACACTGGTTCCGTCTGCACGGGTGAAGGCCTCCGGGCTGAGGGCAAGCTCGGGAGGCGTGAGCGACACCGACTGCAGCTGGGCGGCGTCGATGACCATGCCGACGATGGCCTCTCGGTCCTCGGCCGATTCGAAGCGCAGATGCATGGTCAGCCGGGATGCCTCGGCCATCAGGTTCCAATGCGACCACGTCGACCGCTTGATGCTCACCTGCTCGACCACGGCGCCGCCGATCCGCTCGATGAGCGGCAGCGGGATGTCGTCAGCCCGCATCGGACGGACGAGGTCGACCCCGACCACGGACGCGGCCCACCGAGGCGCGTCAGTCCCGAGGCTGCGGGAGGCACGGGCGCGCCACTCTTCCGTCAGGTCAGCAAGCGACCGGATCTCCTTCGGCGGCCTGGTTTCGAGCGTCGCCTGCGCGCGCAGTTCGACGATCGTGCGCTCCGACGGCATCCGGCCGTGCGCCGCCAGGTAGTCCGCGATCAGCCGATCCTTCGCGATCTCGATCTCCCGGCTGCGGCTGGAGAACTCGCGGATCAGCTCCTCGGAGACCCCAACGACCTCCCACTGCGGGTTCCGGTCCGGCCCCCGCTGACGCATCTCCCACCTCACCCCCAGCTCTCGCGTCAGCCGGTCAGCCAGGACGGCGTTGTAGTGCGCCGAGAGCGCCGTGACCGAGGCGAAGACCGGGCGTCCGTCGAGGCTGCGCCACCGCCCGTCCATCGGCGTCAGCACCTTGTTAGAGACGACCACGTGGGTGTGGAGTTGCGGGTCGCCGGCCCGGGAGTCGTAGTGGTCGTACGCCACGGCGGCAACCCCTGCGACGTCGACCTGCGCGACGGCGCCGTCGCCGTCGCTCACCCCGGCTCGCGTGGCTGCCACCTCGCGTTCGAAGAACGCCAGCACGTCGGCGACCGCCGCGTGGTGCGCCTCAGCGATCCGCTCTTGGGTGGCCGCGTCGGCGACGCCCCACAGGACCGACACCGACTTCGGAACGCTGAAGGTGAGGTCGAACCCAGCGACCGCCTGGCGTACGCCGCCCGCTGCCTCCTCGGCTTCGATCCGGGCGGTCTCGTCGGCGCAGTCCTCGAGCGTCATCTCCGGGTCGAGCGCGTCCACCCGTTCGCGGATCCGCTCCCCCAGCGACTTGTACGTCGGGTACGCCCGCCCGAGCTGCTCCCCCGTCACCGGGTCGCGGCCCATTCCGATCAAGAGCGCCAGCTGCGCCTCGGTGACCTCCATGCCCGGCTTGAGGTCACCACCCAGAGCGTGCAGCCCCGAGCCGAGCCATCGGCCGGGCGGCGTACCGGCTTCGGAGTAGTAGCGGGTCAGCGGCGTAGTGAGCGATCGGTTGCCGTCGCCGGAGACGACGGAGCGCAGCAGGTACTGGTAGCCGCGACCGGCCGACATACGCCTCAACGACACCGTCATGACCCGCACCGCCTCTCCAGCCCTCAGGTGCGCGTCGTCATCCACAGAGTTGGCGAAGGGAACGTATCCGGATGGTGCGAATAGCCGTTCAGCGGTCCCGGTCGGCGATGTAGCTTCGCCAGTCGCGTGCGGCGAGTCGGGCCCAGTCAGAAGCGTTGTTGTGGCTGATGCCGATCAGTTCGCCCAGGACGGGCGCGGGCATGTCGGCAGCCAGCTGGAACAGCGCGGCTTTGCGTCCTTCGTAGGGCTTCATCCCGATCGCGACGAGCTGGTATCGGAAGTTCTCGGTGTTCAGGTGCTGTCCGGGGCTGCCGCCGGGGAAGAGCCAGCCCGTTCCTCGTGAGCCGTGCAGGCTCATGCCGCGCTCGCCGAGGTGCTCGACGATGAGCGCGTCCAGGGGTCCCGGCATCGGGATGGGGATCGTCGCGAACGTGACGTGCAGGACGCCGTCGATGTGGCTGATCTGGCTTGTCTTCATCGCCACGATCCGCGATAGGGGTTGGGCGAAGAGCAGCAGGAACAGCCCGCCGATGCGGGTGTAGCGCTTGATGCTGGCGTCGTGCAGGAGCCGCTCGACGACCGCCCAGCGGTGGTCATCACCGACGGTGATCTCCGGTTCGGTCCGTCGCCTGGTGGTCGGCATCTTGAGGTTGGTGTTGATCCGGGTGTCGCGCAGCCAGGCGATGAAACTGTGCTCGGCACTGATCACGAGCCTGGACTCGGCGATGTAGCGCTCCAGGAGGGCCTGGGTCGCCTCGGCCGCGGTCGCCCGGTGCTGGTCGAAGTAGGCCAGCACCATGGCCGCGACGCGGACGCGACGGCGACCGCTGTGGGCCACGCTGCTGGTCAGCCGTCCTCGGGTTGCGGCTCGTCGCATGTCACGCAGGACGCGCCAGCGGCCGTAGCGTCGCAACAGGTCTCGATGATGCTCGGGCACCTCGCCCAGGAACCCCTCCAGCCAGGCCTCCATGCGTTCCACGTGCGGGTAGAAGGGCTCGAGGACTCCGGCTGCGGCGAGCAGGCTGCGCAGGTAGCCGCGGGCCTGGTGCTGCGGCAGCGCTCGGAAGGTGTCGTGGCTGATCGCGACCTCACCGCGGGCCATCCGCCCCAGCAGGTCGGCGCCGATGCTCGGCTTCTTGCGTAGCCACCAGATCGTGGTCTGGGGGCGCTCGGAGTTGACCATCATGTCGAACAGCGGCCGCAGCCGCTCGTGGATCTCGCCGGTGGTCGGGTCGCTCAGGTGCGCGGTGAGGCGTTCGCGCAGGAAGCAGCGGGCGCACCGATACCTGCCATAGAGGTGTTCCTCGCTCCCGCACTCGCCGCAGGCGAAGGGCGACGGGACGCCGGCGCAGCCGGCGCACACGACGAGCTCGTCCTCCAGGCAGGCCAGCGGACGCAGCTCGCGACAGACCGGACAGGCGGCCGGGTGGTAGTGCCGTCGCCGGCCGCAGCCCAAGCACAGCGCGCCTTGTGGGACTTCGTATCGCTGCCAGTTGGTCTGGTTGTCGCAGATCCAGCAGGCCGGATCATCGTTGGACTGGTTGGACTGGTTGGACTGGCCAGATTGGTCGGGGTCATTCACCCGGTCGACGGACCTTCGTCCGGACGGGCCTCAGGTCGCCGATCCCGGGCCCGGCGTCGTTGACCGCGGCCGGGCGGGCGGCCTGCACGACGCGCATCTCGATGAGGTCGTTGGGGGTGCAGTCCAAGATGTCGCACAACGCCGCGAGCAGGTCGATGTTGATCCGCTGCGGCGTCTTGGTCACGACCCGGTGGATCATCTGCCGCGACAGCTCGACCCCGCGTTGGTGCAGCGGCTCGACCAGATCGGTTGTGGCGAACATGCCGCGCTCGGCCATGACTTGGCGAAGGTTCCAGTGCGCCACCATCTTGTTGCCCGCCATCAGTTCTCCTCGGCTCGTTCTGCTGGGTAGACGCGCGCCAGCGCGCTCTGCAGGGTCTTGGTCTTGAAGTCGTTGGACACCGATGTGTAGATCGCGGTGGTCGAGGCGTAGGAGTGGCCGACCTGCTCGGTCACGAACCGCTCGGGATACCCGAACTCGATCAGGTGGGTGACGTAGGAGTGCCGCAGACAGTGCAACGTCAGATCGGCCGGTAACCCGGCTCCTTGACGCAGGATTGAGAACCGGCGATCGATCGTCTTCAGCGCCACTCGCTGCCCGCGCTCGGTCAGCCACAACTCGCCCCGCTGCCCGGGCGCCAGCCGGGGCCGCGCCTGCTCCACCCATTGGCGTAGCCCGTCGATGACCCAGTCGAACTCCGGGACGGCCAGCACTGTGCGGCGCCGTGGCGCGCTGCCGCGGCTCGACTTCCCGTAGCGCACATGCAGCGCGGCATAGGTCCCCCACCGTGGCATCGCCGCATTCGGTCGCAGGTCGGCGACATCGAGGAAACACAGCTCGCGGCGACGCAGCCCGAAGGCGTAGGCGGTCTTGACCATCTGCGCATCTCGCAGCGCCGCCAGCGCGCCCTTGCGGCCCGACCTGGCGACCCGCTCGACCCGGTCATCGAGGTAGTCGAACAGGCTCTGCAGCTCGTCGTAGTTGAACGGTCGCCGCTCGGGTCGGCCTTCGTACTCGACCAGGTGCGCGGCGGTGTTGAAGTCGTGGCAGACCTGCGAGGGGATCTGCTCGAACCGGGTCTCGCACTGGCGCACCCAGTCATAGCGGCCGTCGACCAGGTAGTCGCAGAACAGCTTCAAGCTCAGGTGGTGGCTGCGGATCGTCGAGGGCGCCAACCGCGCGCCCCCACTCATCAGCGACATCGTGAAGTCCTCGACGTCAGACGCGGTCCACTGCCACGGATGCGAGCCGGCGAAGGCTGCGAACCGGCGCACCAGTGCCAGCCGTGCCGCGACCGTCGAGTCGCCCAGCAGCCGCGACTTCTGCTGCCGTGCCCAGCCGGCGACCATCGCGTTGAACACAGCCGCTGGCTCGTCCAGATGCACCACGCCCGTGGCCAGCGACAGCGGAACGGCGCCCGGAACGTCCGGCACGAAACCTCCAGGCCGTAAACATAAATTAGACAATGACAAGTGCAAGTTACCACGCTCGGCCGGTCCCGTCCTCCAGCAGCCACAACCCACGGCGCCGTCCACACGGCCGCGAGAACTCGCCCCTCCGGGCCGGATGATCCGGTCAACCTGGAGTTGATTCGCGGCCTTTCCCCTCGATCTGCAAAGCGTGTGAAGGCAAGAAGAGGTGGGGTGGAACGGGAGCGAGGGACGAGGACCGGGAGGACGCAGAAGGCGGAGCGGGCGCGAGGGAGCGGTGCGAGGTGAAGGTGCGAGTGGCAGGTGGAGGACACCTGATGGGCGTGATGGAAGAGAAGTGGCCAGAGCCAGATGGCGAAAACGGGCCTACAGTGGTGACCAGACGATGTGTCGCACCGCCGCAGCAGGTCGTCTGCGCCTCGGGCCCGGCAAGGTCCCGGGCAACCAGGAAACCGCACATGACGTATCGACTCGGGTTGAAATCATGGGCGACCGGCGCTCTGGTGTTGGCCGCGGTGACGGCCTGTGCCAACGGCGGCTCGGATCCCACCTCGAACCCGACACCGACCGTGGCGTCGTCCTCACCCAGCACGCCCTCGTCAAGCCCGACAGCCACAGACCCCAGTGACGCGGCCACGACGGCAGCGAGCGCGACGATGCGCGAATACTTCGCGGTGGTTGACGCGCTGGCCAAGGACCCGACGACCGATCTGAAGCGTCTCGGCAGCGTCGCAACCAGCACCCAACTGCGGGCGGCCCAGACGTTGCTGCGTAGTCAGCGAGACCAGGGCCGCCACCAGACGGGCGGCACGAGTGTCGCCGAACTCATCGTGCAGACAGTGAACCTCGACAACTCCGACCCGAAGGCCGGCAAGGTCCCGACGGTCGTCATCGACGTCTGCTGGAACGTCAGCAAAGTCGACGTGCTCGACAAGAGCGGCGCGTCGATCGTCTCCCCCGACCGCCCGGACACCGGGTGGACTCGATACACCGTTGCGAACTATCACTTCGCCGACAACCCGACCAAGGGTTGGCGGGTCGCGACGGGACAAGACCTCAAGCAGTCGCCATGTTCGGCATCCTGACTCGCGTCCTAATCGTTGCCCTCGCAGTCGCTGGCCTGTCCGCGTCCCTTGCCGAGACGGGGTACGCCGACACCGTATGTCAGCAGACCGACCCGGCGACAGGCGAGTGCCTGATCTGGATTCACGTGCCCGGTCATCCGGGCGACCCGGGCAATCCAGGCGACGGCGGCGACAACGGGCCGAAGGACACCGGCGCTGGGTCCGCCTGCTACTGGGACGGCACCAGCCAGGGCATCACCAATCCACCGCCAGGTCCGGTCCCGTGCTCGGCGCCAGAGGGCTACTGGTCGAACGGCTACAACTGCTACATCAGCCCAGTGACCCCACCGCCGCCGGCAGGGGATCCGAGTTGGCAGGGACACGACCCCGGCGACGGGGCCGTCTACAACTGCTACCAACCGCAGACCGGGCTGCTCATCACCGTCTGGTCTCAGGACACGCCCCCGAACTCCGGGGCAGGGCCGACGCCCGGTCAGGTCGCCCAACTGGCAGTCGAGTCGATGCACCTGTCGGCGATCGAGATCGGCATCGCACCGAAGCCCGGGCCCGACAGCGTCGGTCTGGTCGGCATGCCGGTGTGGATGTGGGCGAAGAACCCGTCCGAGAAGACGGTCGGCCCGCTGACGGCCACGGCGTCTGCGGGCGGAATCACCATCACGGCGACGGCCACGCTGTTCCGGATCACCTGGGACATGGGCGACGGCACCGAGGTCGTCTGCAAGACCGCAGGCACGCCGTACGACGTGTCGCTCGGGCAGAAGAAGTCTCCCGACTGCGGCCACACCTACACCACGACGAGCGGTGGCGAGCCGGACGGCAGCTACACGGTCACGGCGACGTCGGACTGGGTGATCACCTGGGCCGGCGCAGGCCAGACAGGGACCATCCGCCTCAACGGGCTCGTCCGGTCGACACAGATCACGATCGGCGAAGCGCAGGTGCTCGTGAACTAGCGGGCGCAACCAGGAACGGGGATCAACCATGACCACCACACCCACGCGGGCAGGCCGGGACACAGATCCGGGCACGGGGTCGAACACCGCCCCGACCTTCACCCCGCCACCCAAGCTTCGACGTCGGCCAGCCCTGGTCGCTGGCGGAGTCTCCGCCATCTGCCTGGGAGCGCTGCTCGCCGTGTGGGCGTGGACGTCCACCACCCACACCGAGGAAGTGCTCGCAGCCCGAGGGACCATCCACCGCGGCGAGATCATCACCGATGCCGACATCCAACGAGTCCGGATCAGCGGCGATCCAGCCCTGCGAACGTTGCCGGCCTCGGCGTACGACTCCATCATCGGCCAGCGCGCGGCGCTCGACGTCGCGACGGGCGGGTTGCTCACAGCGGAGTCGACGACGGACGAGGCGCTCCCCCCGACCGGGAAGTCGATCGTCGGGATCTCGGTCACCGCAGCTCAATCCCCGGCGCTACCGCTGCGCGGCGGCGACAAGGTGCGGATCGTGGTCACTCCCGGAGAGAACGGCGACCCGGCGGGCACCCCGCAGTTCTCCGTCGCCGAGGTGGTCGACACCCGAATCGACGACACCACCGGCAACACGGTCGTCGACGTGCTCGTGCCGTACGCCGACGCGAGCGTCCTGGCAGCTCGTGCCGTGACAGGCAACGTTGCCCTGGTCCTCGACTCGTCAGCGGAGGGCAACTGATGGCCGTCATCACCCTCTGCTCGGCGTCCGGCTCCCCCGGCGTCACCACCACCGCCGTCGCGATGGCTCTCAACTGGCCGCGCCCCGTCGTGCTCATCGAAGCCGACCCGACAGGTGGCTCCGGAGTGCTTGCCGGGTTCCTGCGCGGCACCACCGAGTACGACGCCGGTCTGATCGAACTGGCCCTGTCCCCGTTGGACACCGCTGATGCGCTGCGCGAGGTCGTCCGCCCGCTCGCACCCGACGTGGGCTTCGTCGCCGGAGTCCGCGCCCACGGACAGGTGGGTGCGCTCCGCGAGGTCTGGGAGCGTCTCGCGCTCGCGCTGGCCGACTTGGACGCCACGGGGCAGGACGCGATCGTGGACGCGGGCCGCCTCGGTCTCGTCGGGTCACCCGAGCCGCTGTTGGCCTCATCCGACCTGACCCTGTTGCTGATCCGCGGCCACCTCCCGGCCATCGCCGCGGCACGTTCCTGGTCAGACTCAGTTAAGGGACCAGGCGCGGGATGGCCACGAGCCGCGGCTCTCATGATCGGCGAGGGGCAGCCCTACCGGTCCTCCGAGATCACGAACGTGCTCGACCTACCCGTCGTGGCTGCTTTGCCGGACGCGCCCGAGACTGCGGCCGTCTATCACCGCGGCGCAGCGCCGCCCCGTCGCTTCGAAACAGGTGCGTACGCCAGGGCCCTCGCGGCCGCGGTCGGATCGGTGCGAGCCCAGGTCGCGCGCAATGAGATCGCCCTCGTCGCTGAGGAAGCACGATGACCACGGCCAGCAACGGACTCAACGAGACTGTCAACGGCCACCCGTACGCCGACCTCTCGCAGCTGCCGGTTTTCGCCCAGCCGATGCCGACGCCCATCAACGCCGTCAATAGCCGGCCATCCCTCGCGCAGGACATCGATCGGGCTCCCATCGAAGCGCAACCCGTGAACTGGCAGATGGTGGCGACCCTGCGAGCGCAGGCCTCCGATCAGCTGAGCCAGTCCGTCGCGGCCGATCGCGGCCGCCTCGACCGGGCCGCGCAGGAGGAACTCGGCCGCTCGATCGTCCTGGATCTCGTCGAATCGTTGATGTCGGAGCAGGTGAATGCCGGCGAAGCCACCTGGCCACTGGAGCAGCAACGAGCGCTCGCCCGGGCAGTCTTCGACTCCCTGTTTCGACTGGGTCGCCTGCAACCGCTCGTGGACGACGACCGAGTGGAGAACATCGTGATCGCCGGGTTCGACAACGTACTGCTCGAGTTGATCGATGGTTCCCTGATCGACGGGCCATCTGTGGCCGACTCTGACGACGAACTGATCGACTTCCTGGTCTTCCTGGCTTCGCGCAGCGAGGTCAACGCCCGGTCGTTCTCTGAAGCCCAACCGCGACTCCACCTCCGGCTGGATGGAGGCTCCCGTCTGGCGGCAGCAGCGTGGGTGACGCCCAGGCCGTCGGTCGTGATCCGCCGACACCGACTGATGAGCGTGACCCTCGATGCCCTCGTGCAGCGGGACATGATGACGCCGACCGTGGCGTCGTTCCTCCGCGCCGCCGTACGCGCAAGAAAGTCCATCGTCGTCGCCGGAGCCCAGGGTGCCGGCAAGACGACTCTCGTCCGGGCTCTGTGCGCCGAGATCGACGCGTTCGAGGCGTTGGGCACGTTCGAGACCGAGTACGAACTTCATCTCCACGAACTCGGCCGACACAAGGTCGTCCACGCCTGGGAATCCCGTCCGGGGTCGGGTGAACGCGGGCCGGACGGGCGGATGGCGGGCGAGTTCACTCTCGACGAGGCCCTCATCGATTCGTTCCGGTTCAACCTGTCCCGCCAGATCGTTGGCGAAGTCAGGGGCAAGGAGATCTGGGCGATGATCAAGGCGATGGAGTCGGGCACGGGCTCCATCTCCACCACACACGCCTCCGACGCGGTAGCCGCCGTACGCAAGCTGATCACCTGCGCGATGGAGGCCGGATCCCACGTCACGCACGAGCTCGCCGCCAGCAAGCTCGCCGCGACCGTCGACCTGATCGTCCAGCTCAGCCTGGAAACCACCGGTGGCAACGAGCGACCTCACCGACACCGACGGGTCTCGGAGGTCATCGCACTCTCCCCCGGTGAGCGGGAGACCGGATACGCCACCACCCACGTCTTCACGCCCAACGCTGCTGGTGTCGCGACCCCGGGAGTCCTTCCCGATGAGTACCGCGCACTCGCCCGCCACGGTTTCGACCTGGGCAGCTATCTGGCCGGGCAACCCGCGGAGGTTCAGCCATGATCGCCTTGATTCCTGGCCTCGCCGGAGCCCTGGTCGTCGCTGGCCTGCTGGGCGTACTTGCCGGCCTGCGGCCAGCACCTGCCCGTCCGACCGCACGGCCCGGATCCAAGGGCCGCCTCACGATCACGCCCCGACGACGAATCGAGGTCCTGCTCGGCACCGGCCTTGGCGTCGTCGGGTGGCTCGTCACGGGCTGGGGCCTCGCGCTGCTGATCGGACCGGTCGCGGTCATCGGCCTGCCAATGTTGCTCTCGGCACCTCCGTCAGCAACTCAGATCGTCCGACTGGAGGCGATGGAGGAATGGACGCGTTCGCTGGCGGGAGTCCTGACGGTCGGAGTCGGGCTTGAGCAGGCGCTCGTCGCCACCGCCCGATCGACTCCCGATCCGATCGCAGATGAAGTACGCCGACTCGTCGCACGCCTCCGGGCACGGTGGGACACCGAGACAGCACTTCGTGCGTTCGCGGACGAACTCAACGACTCGACCGGCGACCTCATCGCGGCCAATCTGATCCTCGGTGCCCGACGTCGCGGCGCTGGGCTGGCGAGCGTCCTCGAGGGGCTCGCCGAGTCGGTGGCCTCCGACGTACGAGCTCGGCGTCAGGTGGAGGCGGACCGTGCCAAGCCGCGCGCCACGGCCCGCTGGGTGACGCTGATCAGCGTCGGCGTCCTGCTGGTCCTCGCCATGTCGGGGTCGTACGTCGAGCCGTACGGCAGTCCCCTGGGGCAGGTGCTCCTCGTCGGACTGCTTTCGGCGTACGTCGCGACACTTGTCTGGATGCGCCGGATGGCGAATGGGCGAGAACTCCCCCGCTTCCTCGGCAATTCCGCTCGGTTCGCGATAACTGAAGCCGATGTCAGCGGGAACCCGAGGGTGGGCGCGTGATGTCCCGCTCAGTATGGAGTGTCGGTTCGCGAACCGGAGGGCTGGTTGGTGAAGTCGTCGAGTTCTGGGTGGTTGATCGTGCTGGCGTAGTGCTCGGCGGTGGCGATGGTGACGCCGAAGAAGTCGCAGATCTGGCGCAGGTCGCCGCCGGCGTGGACCTCGGCCAGGATGCGGTCTTGGCGCAGGGTGTTGGCGGACATGCCGAGTTTGTCGGTCAGCCAGGGCACCTTGACCTGCTCCAGGGTGCCGGCCGAGCGACTGTGGATCAGGAAGTGCGCGTTGATGCTGCCGGGCCACCGATGGCGGCGGTGGACGAGGTAGGCGTCGAGCCTGGCCTTGGTCTCGGCTGCCAGCAGGATCGTGCGGTCAGACAAGGCGATGCGGTGGTCGCGCACGTCGGTCAGCAGCAGCGCGCAGGCCTCACCGGGCCGCAGCCCGTGGATGCCGATGAGCGTGGTGATCGCTGCGGTAGCCGGGTCTGCGGATTCGAAGGCCGCGCGGATGCGAGTGATGTCGATGGGCATCGGGATCCGCCGCTCGAGGTTCCCGATCCGCATCCGGGCCATCGGGTTGATGAACAAGACGTGGTGGCGCTTGAGGGTTGTGAAGATCGACCGCAGCGCGGCGCCGAGCTTGACCCGTGGGGTGCCCTGGGCGGGCAGTACGGCGAGGACGTCGTCGCGGGTGATCTCCCGCAGGGACCTGTGACCGGCCTGCGCCCACGCGCGCAGCGTCGGTATGGCCCACAGGGTTCGGGTCTTGATGGTGACGTCGTGCCGCGGGTGGCTCCTCGGCGGGGTGGTGCTGCCGAAGTGCAGGACGTTGAACCAGGTCTGCAGTTCGTGGGCCATCGGTGCGGGCAGATCGGCGATCTGGCGGGCGAACCAGCTGTGCAGCGGCGGGACCCGGTCGTCGAAGAGAACGTCGTGGTCGGCCAGGACCGCGAGCGCCAAGCGAACGCTGAGGTCGAGGTCGGTCAGGCCGAGCACGTCGCTGGTCTTGATCGGCCCGCCGTCGATGCGGTGGCGGGCCTGCAGGACCCGCAACGTGATCCGGGTCCGGATGGTTTGCCGTGCCGTCCAGCCGTGCCGTACGGCGTGGTCGACCGCGAGCCGGTCGAGGGCCTCGGCGAAGCGGATGCTCGGCGGTTCACCGAACCCGAAGCTGCGGGCGGTGTCCTCAACACGGTCGTAGGCCAAGAGGTCGAGCTGGTCGGGATCGACGGCAGGCCGTGGTCGCGCGGGTTCCCGCGCGGCTTGGTCGAACCGCGGGTCTTGGCCGGGTGGATGGATCTGGTCCTCCGGCCGGCTGTAGTCACGCCGGGGATGCGGTGTGTAGCCGTTGCGATAGCCGACCATGTTGGCCAGCCAGAGCTGCTGACTGCCCGGGTTGGCGGCCAGCACGTCGCGCGGAAGGCCGGCCTGCGCCTGATAGTGGAAGGTCTGCAGCCAGCACAGCCGACATGCCTTGTGCTCATTGAGGGACAGCTCGCGTCGGCACGAGATGCACGCGCTGACCTCTCGGTTGCGGTGTCGCCAGCCGACGCACGCCGCGCACAGCCACTTCAGCGTGCGGGTGGCACCCCAGGCCAGGCAGTCGCGACAGGAGTCGGGCAGCTGCGGCGCGTGCTGGTGACAGCGCCGACACAGCCTTTCGGACCAGTAGTCACCGGTGGCACCGCAGCGACGACACGGCAGCGGCCGCCCGTTGGTGCCGGGCTTGCAGTCGTAGCACACGAGCCTGCCGTGGTAGGCCTGCGGTTTGAGCCCGCAGCCCTGGCACATCTGGGGCTTGCTCACGCGGGCGGCTTGCTCCGGGTCCGTCCTGGTGCCGGGCGTCGCGTGGTCTTCTTGGCCCCTTGCGTCCCGGACGCTTGCTTCTGCTCGGGTTTGCGGGCGGCGACCGCTTCGGGCTCGCAGATCAGCAGGTCGGCGGGCGTGCAATTGAGCACGAAGCAGATCACGTCGAGGTCCTCGAGCCGGATCGTGGTCGGGGTGCCGGCCCACCAGCCCGACATCTTCCCCGCGCTGATCTCCAGACCTGCGTCGGCAAACATCTGGCGCAGCTGGGTCGACTTCCAGATCCCCGCTTCCGCGGACTTCATCCTCATGTTCCAGCGCATCGCCTCAAACCTCCTCGTCCTCGCTCGTCCTACTGCTCGGCTGGCCGCTTGTGCGGTTCCTGGTGGCGCCGAGGCGTGCGAGGGTTCGCTCGGTCGACTCTGCCCAGGACGACTCGATGTGGTTACTGCGGACGTGGATGTACTGGGTGGTCGTCGACAGCCAGCTGTGTCCCAGCAGTTCCTGGATCGCCTTCAGCGTCATGCCCTGCTCGTAGAGGTGGGAGGCGCAGTAGTGCCGCAACACGTGCGGCGAAAGCCGGCCGGTCCATCCAGGCAGCCAGCGGCCGACCGCGTCACCCAAGCCGGTACGCAGAGCCTCGGCACCGATGCGGGTGCAGTGCCCGGTCATCGGGTCGTGTCGTTCGCTGGGGAACAGCGGCGCGTTCGGGATCGTCGTGGTCGTCCCCGTACTGGGGTCGTACGTCACCCAGCCACCACTCCAGCAGCGCGTCGACGTCGTCAATGGCCGGCACGATCCGGACCTTCGCGCCGCGACCGCGGCTGCCCTTGCCATGCCGCACGTGGAGCTTGCCGTGGTTGCCGAGCTCGGGATGCCAGTCGCCGATGTCAAGCATCACGGTCTCGTTGATCCGCAGCCCTGTCCGTCGCCACAACGACGCTGCGAGGTAGTCCCGAGCCGCCGGCAGATACTTCCGTGCCGTGGGCAGCGCTTCGGCCCATCCCTCGAACAGGCCTCGGACCTCGTCGTCGCGTGGCGGGATCCTGCCCGCAGTCTTCGCACCCACAGCTCGAGGCCGGTTGAACTCGTCGATCGGCTGGACCACGACCTGGTCGAAGACGGCGTGGATGTCGCCCTGGTAGCGAACGATGACGAACTCGTAGAACTTCGCCAACGCGGCCGCCTTGCCCGCCACCGTCGACGTGGCCAGACGGCGTTCGCGACGCGCTGCTCGCAGGTACCGGTCGGCGTCCTCAACCTGCGCGCTCCACAACGGCCGCCCCAGGAAGTGTGCGAACTCGAAGACCACCGAACGATCCGCCGCAGCGGTCTTGTCGTTGATCCCCACCGCAGCCAGCGACAGCGAGTACTGGTCGATCAACTCCTGCTCGAACTCCTCGACATCGACGCTGCTACGCAGGCTGCGCGCGGAATCCAGCGACCGGACCACGGTGAGAGTCACCGAACCACCGCTTCAGGAGTTGAGATGGGATTTCGTGAACATAGCAGAGTCGTCAGAAAACGTGAAGCCCTGTCAGGACAACGAAATGCCCCGAGCGTGCCTAGTCACCGCAGGTCACAGCCCCGGCAGGACGAACCGTCCAGAAACGAACTGGATGGAAGCGAAGTAGCGAGTGCCGCCGGAGACCCGATCGAGGTGACACCGTGACGACCGGGCTGCAGTTGGCACTGCTGGCGGGCGGCCTCATCGGGCTCGGTGTCGTGTTGCTCGTCGTACGCCTCGTCCCCGCAGCCCCCGACCTTGCGGATGCGCTCGACCGCCTGTCCCCCCATCACGTCCGCGCGAGCGCACCGACCGCGCAGGCCGCTTCCGGGAAGGAACGCGTCGGCCTCTGGGCCGTGCGGACGCTGCCCGCGAGTCTGTGGGTCCGCACTCCCACGCGTGAACTCGCGTTGTTGCGGATCTCGTTGGCCCGCTTCTACGGCGAGAAACTGACCTTCACCGGGTTGGGCCTGGTCCTTCCACCGGTCTTGGCGTTCTTCTTCAGCCTGATCGGCCTCCCCTTCCCCGTCGTCATTCCGGCGCTGGCATCACTCGCCTTGGCGACAGTGATGTTCTTCCTTCCCAACTACAACGCCCTCGACGACGCCCGAACTGCTCGCCTCGAGTTCGCCAGGGCGCTCGGCTCCTACATCGACCTCGTTGCCTTGGAACGCAAGAACGGCTCGGGGCCCCGACAGGCGATGGAGTCCGCCGCCGCCGTCGGCGACTCGTGGGTCTTCACCCGGCTGGCCGAGGAGCTCACCCGCTCGCGCTGGTCCGGCCTTCCGCCGTGGGAGGCACTGCACACCTTGGCTGTTGAGCTCGGGTTGCCGGAGCTCGACGACTTCGCCGACATCATGCGCCTTTCCGGGGAGGAAGGAGTCAGCGTGTACGCCACCCTTCGCGCGCGCTCGACCGCCATGCGCACCGCGATGCTCAACGAGGAGATCGCCCGCGCCAACGCCACCGGGGAGCGAATGACGATCCCAGGCTCGCTGCTCGGGGTCATCTTCATGGCGCTCCTCGTCGCGCCGTCCCTGCTTCGGATGTTCACCACCAACTGACCGGAAGGACCCATCCAGGAGGAAGCATGCTGAAACTACTAGTCCAGATTCACCTCACGATGCTGTTCGTCGACGACCTCGCCCGTACCCGGAGCGCGCCGACCCGGAACGAGCGCGGTTCCGTCACCATCGAGCACGTCCTGTGGGCGGTCGCGGTGCTCGCGATCGTCGGTGTCGTCGTGGCGGCGGTGAAGGCGTATGTCGCCACGCAAGCCGGCAACCTCAAGTAGCCGCCGGCGCAACGAGCACGGCTCGGCCTCGATCGAGCTCGTGATCCTTCTGCCTGCTCTCTTCGCCGTCATGTTCTTCGGGATGCAGGCGGCGCTGTACTACCACGCACGAACGGTTGCGATCGCCGCCGCCGAGGAGGGTGCTCGAGCGGCCGGGGCCGAACATGGCGGCGAGGCCGACGGGGTCTCTGCCGCCAAGGCCTTCCTCGAAACCGCTGGTGGCGATGACGTCGTCCAGCAGGGGTCTGCGACAGCGCATCGCACGCTGACGACTGCCACGGTGACGGTCAGCGGCGTCAGCCTCAGCGTCATCCCTGGTTGGCATCCCACCATCAAACAGAGCGCCAGCGTCACGGTCGAACGGGTGACGGCGCCATGAGGCGAGTCCGCGACCAGCGTGGGTCCGCGGCCATCGAGGCCGCTGTCGGCGTACCTGCGTTCCTGCTCTTCGTCGGCCTCATTATCTGCGGTGGTCGTGTCGCCACCACCCACGAGAGCCTCCAGTCCGCGGCCTCCGAGGCCGCGCGTACGGCGTCGATCGCCCGCGACGCCGGTACGGCGACGGCCAACGCACGGGCAGCCGCAGCGAGCAGCGTGGCAAACCAGCACATCCCCTGCACCGGCGTCGAGGTCGAGGTCGACACCAGCGACTTCGACAAGCAGGCAGGTCAGCCCGGCATGGTCACCGTGACCGTGACATGCAGGCTCGACCTCTCAGACCTGTCGGTCCCTGGCATTCCAGGATCGAAAGTGTTGAGCGCTCGGATGAGCAGCCCCATCGACACGTGGCGGCAGTCATGACTCCGCGCAGGGTCGACGAGCGCGGCTCGGTCAGCATCTGGCTCGCACTGTCGAGCTTCGTGATGGTCTTCCTCGTTGGTCTCGCGGTCGACCTCGGCGGGCAGGTCCAAGCGCAACAGCGGGGCCACGACCTGGCCGCTCAAGCCGCTCGAGCGGGCGGCGAAGAGATCCAAGCCGGCCCGGCGATCGAGGGACGATCGCTCGCCATCGATGCAGCGAACGCACGCGTCGCGGCCGAGCACTACCTGCAAGCCGCAGGCGCCAACGGGACGGTGCAGGTGACGGGCGGCACCACGCTGACGGTCACCGTCCACGACCAGTACGACACGAAGTTCCTCGGTCTTATGGGCATCAACCGACTCAGCACCACGTCCACAGCGACCGCCCACCTCGTGCGCACCCTCGGAGGCAACCCACGATGAGCCACATCCGCACCCGCCTGATCGGTCTCTTCGGCACGCTCGCCCTGGTGGCGTTCGTGGTTGGCGTGCCCGTGCTCCTGATCGCGATCGGCGCGACGCCTGGGATCGGAGACTTCTCCTGGTCGGCGTTGACGAGCCGCGACGACGGCACCCTCGCGGTGGCTGTCATCGGAGTCGTCGCTTGGGTGGCATGGGCGGTCTTCGCAGTTTCGATCGTTGTGGAGGTGACCGCCCACGTTCGTGGATTGCCAGCACCCAGGGTCCCCGGATTCGCGCTCCCTCAGGTCGCGGCCGGTCAGCTCGTCGGGGTCGCTGCGTTGCTGTTCGTTGCCGGACCCGCGATCAGTGCGGCCGCGCCCGTGCCCCACGCCGCCGCGGTCCCCTTGAGAGCGCCGGAGCCGGTCGCTCAGAGTGCGCCGGCTGCTGCCAAGCCTGTCGTCGCACCGGTCGCGACGACAGCGCCGTCGCATCGGCCCGACACCGAGGCGTACACAGTGAAGCGCGGCGACAGCCTCTGGAAGATCGCGAAGGACAGGCTCGGCGACGGCACCCGGTACGTCGAACTGGCCGAACTCAACCGAGGAGTCCTCGACGGCGAGCCGGACTTCTTGCTGCCGGGCACCGTGCTGCGAGTTCCGGTGGCCACGGCACCCGCCAATGACTCGACGTACGTCGTCGAGCCCGGCGACACCCTCTCCGAGATCGCGGAAGAGGAGCTTGGCGACGCCCACGCCTACCCGGAGATCTTCCAGGCCTCCAGGTCGACCGTTCAGCCCGACGGCGGTCGCATCACGGATCCCAACCTCATTCGTCCCGGGTGGCGCCTGACCCTCACCGCGGATAACGCGGCCGATCGAGACGAGAGCCCGAAGCATCGCGACCGCGTTCCTCAAGCGGACCCCGAGATCACCCATACGCCAGAAGCCGTCCCAGAGGACCCGACCGCAGATGACGCTGGGACTGAGAGCGTTGCAGAACCAACCGACGAGGACCTGCCAGCGTGGGTCCTCCCGGGGCTGGCCGGCGGCGGAGCTGTACTCGCTGGATCGCTGCTCCTGACGCTTCGCCAATACCGCCGCACCCAGTTGCGCTATCGCCGCCCCGGACACGTGATCGACCCTGCCCCGCGCGACCTCACCCCAGTGGAGAAGAGCATTCAGGCATCGGGATCCATCACGGCGCCGCGCGTCGAGATCCTCGATCGAGCCCTCCGGGAACTAGGCGAAACCGCGCTAGGCGCCAGAGTCATGACGGCCACCTTGAGCAGAGCGGACGTGGCGGTGATCCTGGCCGAGCCGAGAGAGCTGCCGACGCCTTGGTCCGGGACTGGCACCTCGTGGCACATCGCCCACCGCGACGTCCCCACCGACAGCCTCGGCTCAGTGGCACCCTTCCCCTTGCTCGTCAGCATCGGCATGGATTCGGACGGGGCGCTCGTGTTGATCAACTTTGAGGAGGTGCACGCTGCCACCATCTCGGGAGACACGGACAGGGCCGCGGCCTTGGGCCGTCACATCGCGGCCGAACTCGCGCTCAACCCGTGGTCGGCGCTCGTTGAGGTCGACACCGTCGGGATCGGCGAGGAACTTGCTGGCATCGATCCGAGCAGGCTCCACCACCATGCAGTCGACGACACGGCCTTCCACGACCAGCTCGCCTCTGATCTCGAGTCCGAGGACCCGTCGCTCGAGCCTGACCAGTTCCGCACACTCATCACGACGGGCGAAATGGACTCGGTGCAGAAGGTCGCCAAGATCATCACCGGCTACCAAGGCCGAGCTGGCGCCGCCGTTATCGCGATCAGTGCCGACGAGATGCTCGGCGACGTGGTCCTCAACGTCGGCGCAGACGGAGAAGCCACAGTTGAGACTCACGGCCTGCGCCTGACCGCTGCGGGTCTGAGCGACGACGAGGCGCGGGCGTGCGCAACGCTCATTGACATCACGAGGGACGCCACAGTCTCTCCGATGCCAGAGGACGAGACTTCGGAGGTCGCGGACGCCGCGGGCGCTCTCAACGAGGAACTGGTTGAACCACGACCGGCCGAGGGACCTGCCGGCGAGCGATCACTGCTCCCCCAGGAGACTCACGTCTACGTCAGGCGAGCCGCGACCGTCACCGAGGACGTGCAACGACTCGCTCCCGTCGTGACCGCTGAGACCGAACGGCACGTCGTTGAAGCGGATCCCCAGCTCGACGAAGACGTCGCCCACTGGCAGGCATCCCGGCTGATGGGGCCGAAGCTGACCCTGCTCGGGCCCGTGAGCGCCCGAACCCTCGGGGACTCCCGCAAGATGGCCCACCGCCGACCCTTCTACGTCGAACTCCTTGCGTTCCTGGTGCTCCACCCCAAGGGCGTGACGGCCAACGAGATCGGCGAGGCGTTCGGGCTCCTGCCCGAACGGGCGCGGAAGGACGTCGGGATCATCCGCGGCTGGCTCGGACCCGATCCGCGCACGGGCAAACCGCATCTGCCGAACGCCCGCCAAGCCCACACTGACGGTGTTCAAGGCAGGTACGCCGTTCGTGGCGTCGCCACCGACCTCGACCTCTTCCGACGTCTGCGCGCCCGAGGTGAGAGCCGCGGGGCCGCCGGCATCGAAGACCTGACCACCGCCCTGGCGTTGGTCAGCGGCGAACCGTTCACCGACCTCCGCCCGACCGGCTGGAGCTGGTTACTCGAAGGCGAACGGATCGACCACATCATGACCTGCGCGATCGTCGACACCGCGCACATCGTCACCACACACGCGCTGAGCGTGGGTGACCTCGACCTGGCCCGCTTCGCGGCCGAGACGGCCGCGGACGCTGCACCGTACGAGGAGATCCCGAGGCTCGACCAGGCCGCCGTTGACGAAGCGGCCGGAGAGTCGGACCGGGCCGCTGAAAGGCTCAGACATGGTGTGCTCAATCGCACCGACGACGATCTCGGTCCCGTCGAAGTCCCCGAGCGGTCGGGACAGGTGATGAGTGCACGAGGCTGGAATCAGCAGCGAGCACGTTCAGCGGGATAGTTGGCGGGCGCAGTTAGCGGCCGATGCCCCACGCCTTGTACAGGTCTCCTGGGCTCCCCGGTCCACGTCCGGCGCTCCTTCCAAGGGCCCTGGAAACCACGACGGCACAGGACTGAATCGGGCTCACCGGGTCTGTCGTGGCACCAACGACCACGGGCTGGTTCTGGAAGTTGTACCCCTCGAGTGTCGAGGCACCGGCTTTCCATTGCCCTAGGCCGCTACGGACAAGGATCTCTCCCAGATAGCGTCCAAGTCCGTCGATGAGCCAGAGCGTCTGAATCGAGAACCGGGCGTAGCCCACACCCGATGGATGGTGAAACCACGACGGCAGTAGGTCGGCTGACTCGATCGCGGCTTCCGGAATCAGGGTTCCGCGCCGCCCGTCCGTGGGCGAATTCCAGCCAGGTCGCCAGCCAATGCTCGGCAACACCGCGTTCCAC
This sequence comes from Nocardioides sp., assembly GCA_037045645.1. Classification (NCBI taxonomy): domain Bacteria; kingdom Bacillati; phylum Actinomycetota; class Actinomycetes; order Propionibacteriales; family Nocardioidaceae; genus Nocardioides; species Nocardioides sp. The sequence continues at coordinate 39,353 of JBAOIH010000002.1, read as the reverse complement.
ACAGACGTCAAAGACTCTGGCGAGAACGTCAGATCGACCTGAATGGCGGATCTGAATCGGTCGAGACACGAGTCCATCTCGTCGAGAAACCCGAGAAGGTAGTCCGCTGCCTCCACCTCTGTCATGGCAACGAAGTCGGTGTACGTGGACATCAACGGAGTCTCCTACACAGGAAGATGGACGGTGTACGGGATACCGAGCTCGTCCAAGAGGTCGAGGACCTTCTTGTCTGCGCCGACCGAGTTGGATCCTGCACTGGCGAAGAAGTGCCAGTGGGCTCCCTCGATCTCGCCCATGCTGGTCAACCAGGCGTCGCTCCGGATCTGCTTCTCGATCGAGCTGGTGAGCCGGACATACCCGACTTTGGATTCATGCGCCACACCGTCGGCCAGGACATCGAACCGACGTCGGATCGGGTTGCACACGTCGGCGCATCCCGTAGTCGCGGCCGAAACTTGCTTGTCGGCGCCGCTGACGTTGACGCCGTAAAGGTCCTCGAGGAACCTCTCCCCGGCCGGGCCGTCATCAAAGAATTTGGCGGGGGCTCCGCCGACATGCGTTGACCGCTGCAGGCTGCCGGCTAGGTCATCAAGGTTGGTGCGGCCCTTGGAAAGCTGTAGCAACGCCTTCTCGCTTGCACCCGCGTCACGGAGGTCGTCCCAGCCCTTCCAGATTCCGCGGGCGGCCTCGATCTTGACCTTGTCGGGGACTTTGCTGATTGCCGCGATGGTGGCCACTACAAGAGCCGCTGACTCCGGGTTGCGTTCAACGAACTTCAGGGCCTTCGCCGGGATCTGGATTGCGTCTCCTGCGTAGGGGATCGCGCCAACTGCGCTGAATCCGGAGCTCGACCCAGTCGCCGCGAATTGCGGATGCAATGGCATCACGAGCGTCGACCAGCGGTCCGACGAACCAGCCGATCACGGGAACCGAGCTGGAGCCGCTAGAGGCCAGGTTCCCGGCGAGCCATGCCATGGAGTCCTTGCGCCAAGCGTCGCCCATGACCGACCCGATCGCGAAGTCGGTCGCGTAAGACACTTTGCTGACCTTGACGTCGACCCACAGCGGATCGAGCCCGTTCTCCTCGCGGTTGTCGACCTCGTATCCATCGTCGAAGCCATCACCGTCGGTGTCCGCGACATCGGCAGCCGTGCCCACCACGTTGACCTCTTGCGCGTCGGACAGACCGTCCTCATCCGTATCGGCGTTGAGCGGGCTCAGGCTGAGGTCAGCTTCCTCGGCGTCGTTCAGTTCGTCTTCATCAGAGTCCACCGCGAGAGGGTCCGAATAGCCGCGGTAGGTCGCTTCGTTGGGCGTCGTTGGATCCCCCGTAGGGGAAGCGACAGGATCCTCTTCTGAGCCCGGGGCCTCTGCGGGCGCGCCAGACGCACTCTCGGCAGGCTCGATGGTGGCGAGGTCACCAGCCTCATCGCCATCTGTCAGTCCGTCGCCGTCCGTATCGGCCAACGTTGCGTCCGTGACAAAGACCTCCCCAGACTCGGTCCGCCAGCCCGCCTGCTCGACCTCGTCGGTCAGACCGTCTCCGTCGGAGTCGACTGGCCCCGTCGAATGTGCCGTCGGGGCGTCCTGCCTGCCGAATCTCTCGGAAAGGTCCGTGAACGTGTAGGTGAGGACGACAGTCAGGACCAGCAGGAGTACAAGGAACAGGGCCGGGCGGAGGCGCGAGCGGGACCGAGGCGCGTCATCGCCGCTGGGCGGGGTCTCGCTTCCGGAGTCAGCCGGTTCTCGCCGCGGTTCGTGCTCAGTCACTCGCTGAGTGTTGCCTACGGCACCGACAATCGCTGCAATTCTGCGATCTTGCGAGGGTTTGGGGGGAACCTCCTGACCTGCACAAACGCAGGTTCCCCCCTCAGGTTCCCCCTCTCGCGGCCACTTTTCGGGCGTACCTGACCGTCGAGCGTCAGGGGCATGTACAACGCCAACAACCCGATCCCCCACTGGTCCAACGCCACGATGCAGCGGGGCGCGACTGAGCCGACGCTCGCCGCCGCGGCTCTGCGGTACGCGAACCTCGGCATCCCCGTCTTCCCGTGCGTCCCGGGCGGCAAGCAGCCCCTGACCCCCAACGGGTTCCACGACGCCACGTCCTCAGCTCGAATGGTTCACCACTGGTGGCAGCGGACCCCCGAGGCGAACATCGGACTGCCCACCGGGGCCGTGACAGGCGTGGTGGTCGTCGACGTCGACGTCCATGCCGAGACGTCAGGCTTCCGCGCGTTCGAGCGTGCCCGCGCTGAAGGTCTCGCCGACGGGTGGGGATGGCTCGTGCGCACTCCCTCGGGCGGCGTTCACGCCTACTACCCGAGCTCGGAGGTCGAGCAGCGGTCCTGGCAGGCCCCGCGCGCGAGCGTCGACTTCCGTGGGGACGGTGGATATGTCATCGCTCCCCCGTCCCGGATCACCATCGCGGGTGAGCCCACGGCGTACGCCGTCATCGCCACCGCGGCCAGGAGACCGCACTTGATCGACAGCGTGAAACTCCGCCAGTTCCTCGAACCACCGCGCCGGCTTCCGCCCCGTACCGACGTCCCCACCATCGGAGCCCGTCCGGACAAGCTCGCTGCCTGGGTCGCCAGCCGCCCCGAGGGAGGCCGCAACGCCGGCCTCTTCTGGGCAGCCTGCCGGATGGCCGAGCAGGGGCGCGACGTCCAGCAGACCGCCGCAGTCCTCGGCGACGCCGCCCGGACCGCTGGGCTCGACGACCGCGAGGTCGACACCACGATCCAGTCGGCGTACCGCATCGCCACGCGACTGTCGGTCGCCCCTACGGCGAGCCGCCCGGGCCCTACACGACCGGCTGAGGTGCTCGAGCGATGAACACCCACGCCGAGTACCGCCGCCACGTCCACCAGTCCTCCCCAGCTCCTGAACCGGAGGCACCCACGGCCGACGAGACCAGCGCCCTCGCCCACCACGCAGACCCGTCCCTGGCACCCACCGGACTGACCACTCCCTCGGGCAAGCGCATCGCATGGGTCCGTCCGTCCGAACTGCACTCCTACGCCGGTGCCGTGATCGGACGCGGCATCGACCTGCAGGCCGAGCTGGCGCGTCGCGCCCAGCGGGCTCCCACCACGATCACCCGCTCTGCACGTCGGGCGGCACCCCATCTCACCCACCGCGGACCGGCCGCGTCCGCCACTCAGGAAGGAATCCAGCTATGACCACCTTTGAGACCAGCGAGGGTCTGAGGCACCTGCTCGAACGGCTCGCCGACGCCGGGCACGGCGCCTGGTCCACCGACCCGGAGGCCGCCGAACTGATGGTCTTCACGATCCAGAAGTACCGGTCGCTCGCACAGAAGCACCACTGCCAGCCCGAGGACTCCGCGGCCGCAGCGTTCGAGGCGATGCGCACCGATGCCGTACGCCGCGCCCACGACCCGTGGGCGGTCGTGACGCGAGCCGTGCAGGTCACCATGATCGCCGAAGAGCGCGCGAACGGGCTGCTCTGCTCCCCGGCCCAGGCGCGTCGTACCCAGGTCTCGTGCCACCACGACGCACGCCGGTTCAGTGACTCCGAGGCCAACCTGTTGGACTTCCACCCGGCCCTGCGAGCCGACCTCAGTGCGCCCGCGGCCCCCACCCGCTCACCCGACCTTCCCACCGGCGCGTTCGAAGCGATCGACCAGGCGATCGCGCTGTTCGTTGCCCTGGGATGGCCGCTGAACACCGCGACATGCGCCCTGGACTACATCGCCGCCCGGCTCATCGAGTGCGGCAACCGTGCCACCACCCACGCGATGCTGCGGCGCGACCACTCTGCCCGCGCCCTGCTCGACCTCGACCGCCCGGCCTGGGCCACGCTCCTGCGACTCACCCTCGGTGCCCAGAGCCCGGGGTTGAAGAGCACGTACGCCGGCCACGGCATCCTGCTCCAACTCCTGATCGGCGACAACGTCACCGACCTTCTGGCCGACGACGAACTGATCCTGGAGATCAGCCAGACCGCACCCCGCGCGGTGCGCCGGAGCGAGGTCGCGTAGCCATGTCCGACGCCACCGGCCACATCGAACTCGAACGGAACATCGACGGCATCGTCGTCGGCGTACGGCATCGCAAGGACCTCGGCGACATCGACAGTCTGATGCGCTCGATCGAAGAAGTCGGCCTGCTCCAGCCCATCACCATCACCCCCGACGGGGTGCTGGTGTGCGGTCGCCGCCGACTGGAGGCCGTACGCCGGCTCGGCTGGCACACCTTGAAGGTATGGGTCCGATCTCGCATCAGCGACGAGCTGTCGCATGTGCTCGCGCAGCAGGCGGAGAATACCGAACGCAAGCCGCTGACGCAGCTCGAGGCCGCCGCGATGTTCCGCGAGGTCAAGCTCCTGATGGAGGAGGACTCGGAGCGTAGGCAGCGCGCCTCTCAGTTCGGCGCGACCTCGTCGACCGGTGAGGGCAACGGTGCCGGACACTGTCCGGCACCGCGCGGAGAGGGCGACACCCGCAACCAGGCGGCCCAGTTCGTCACCGGGACGCAGTCCTATCACCGGCTGGAGAAGATCGGCTGGCTCGAGGACGTCAAGAACGACGAGACCCGGCCTGCGACGGTCCGATCGCTAGCGCGTGAGGCTCTGGAACACATCGAGCAGGGTGCGGCGGTGGATCCGGCGTACAAGCGGGTGCGTGCCGCCGACCGCCTCGCCAGCGCGCCCGGATTCCAGGACCCCGAACCCGATCCCGACCTGGCCCGCCGCGCCGAAGAGGCGCTGGAACGGGCGAGGGCCGAGGACCGCAAGAAGCGGGCCGCGCGGCGCAAGCGGGTCACGCGCAGCCAGAGCAAGCCCGTGCGAGCGTTCGTGCTGACCTGGGGCGAGCTCGTCGGCTGGTCCGAGGGGTACGACGTCGACGAGGTCGCCGCCAAGCTCAGCGACGAGGAATGGAACGGCTTCGAGAGCGCCGTCGCCGAGACGATCGCGTTCGCCGAGCGCCTCCGCGCGGCTCGTCAGCACCTGGCCGAGTCGGCGTAGCCCGAACACCTCAGTGGCATCCACGCCCGCCAGACGCAGGAGCCCCGATGCCAGAACTCACCCGCCGCCAGATCGCCCTCGTCCTCGGCGGCGCCCTCGCGGTCCTGACCCTTGCGATCGGCATCTACGGACTGATCACCGGCCCCGCCACCAAGCCCAGCGACAACCAGGCCGGCAACCCAGCCATCCGAGTCGAGCAACCCACGTCTGCCGACGATGTTGCGATCGATCCCAGCCAGGTGCCCATCCCGCCAACCACCGACCCGGTCGCCTTTGCGCGATCCATCGCGTCCGCGATCTTTGAGTGGGACACCACCTCGGGCTATTTGCCGGCCGACTATCAAGCCCCCGTCCTCGCCGAGGCCGACCCCTCCGGCGAGGAAACGCCCGGTCTCATCGACGACATCGCGACGTACATGCCGACCGTCAACCAATGGCTCGACCTCGCCACCATGAACGTCGTCCAGACGCTCGTCATCGACTCAGCCAAGGTCCCGGAAAGTTGGGTGAGCGTCGTGGCCCAGGCCCACGGCGAACTGCGGCCGGGTACGTCAGCTGTCACGATCACCGCCACCCGAACCCGCCAAGGGATCTGGAACGGCGAGGCGTCCAGCAAGTCGTCCCCGGTCTCGTTCACCGTCTTCGTCGCCTGCCCTCCGGCGTTCGACCGCTGCCACCTGCTCCGGCTGTCGCAGCTCGAACAACCCGCTGCGGTGACCGGGCCATGGCGATGAAGACGCTCGTGGCCGGCGCCGCGGCAACGGTTCTACTCCTGCCCGGAGCGGCTCTGCTCGGAGTCGCGACGTTGATCGGCCCGTCTGCCGCGGGCACGGCTGGCTGCCTCTGGGAGAATGCGGCCACACCCAGCGGCGACGTCTCAGGTCCGATCCCGGACGAGCCTCACCACGCAGAACGCCCACGGCGAGACCGTCACCCTGAGCAAGCAACAACTTCAGCGGGCGGCCGCGATCGTCGCCGTCGGGAAGAGCCAGAATATCCCTGCCCGGGGCCAGCTCATCGCCCTGATGACGGCGATCACCGAATCCACACTCCGAGTCCTGTCCAACACCAGCGCCTACCCGGCATCGGCGAACATCCCCAACGACGGCAACGGCGGTGACCACGACTCAATCGGGCTGTTCCAGCAGCGTCCCGCCGCGGGGTGGGGCACCGTCGAGAACCTGATGGACCCCGTTTGGTCGTCCCGCGCCTTCTACGGCGGCCCCAACGGACCCAACCACGGCTCCCCTCGAGGGCTGCTCGACCTCAAGGACTGGCAGACCATGGACCTCGGCGCAGCAGCGCAAGCGGTCCAGGTGTCCGCCTATCCCGACCGGTACGCCGTCAACCAACCCGTCGCCGCCAAGATCCTCTCCGCCCTCACCGGCGTCAGCCTTGGCTCAGGCCTGTGCGGCGGCGACGAGAACCTGCCCGCCAACCTCCCAGCCGGCTTCGCCGGCGCCTTCATCCGGGCGGCGGCCACCAAGCTCGGCACGCCGTACGTCTGGGGCGGTGGCGACTTCAACGGCCCCACCGGAGGCGGCTTCGACTGCTCCGGTCTCGTTCTGTACGCCGCCTACCAAGCCTCAGGCGGCAGGCTCCGACTCCCCCATTACAGCGGCGCCCAGATCCACGCTCGGCCGCGGCGTCTCCTGGGCCGACAAGCAGCCCGGCGACCTGATCTTCTTCAGCTACCCCGGAGCCGGCGGGCCGCATCACGTCGCGATCTACGTCGGAGGGGACCGGATCCTCCAGGCACCGCACACTGGCGACGTCGTGCGCTACGGGACGATCGGGGAGTTCGGCGGGCAGGTCATGACGGTCCGTCGCCTGGGGTGAACTTCGCCGACTGCGGGTGGCACGATCAGCCTGTGGCCTACGAACCGCTGACGGGATGGGTGGTAATCACCGAGACGCAAACCGTGCGAAAGGTGATGGTGGCGCACCGATTCCATATCGATCGCGGTTGTGCCGAACGAGAACTTGACCCCGCCCCAACGAAGGACGGTGCCCCGCGCACGGCACGCTTGTCTGGCCCCCTCCTCATCGGGCAGGCGCGCAGACTCCCCAGTTCCAGTTCCTGCAAGCAATGCGTCGGCAAGAAGCGGGGCCCCGGCCACGCGGAGCGCGAAACACCGTTCCCCGGACTCACTGGTCCGCCAGGCACTGGAAAGCGCCGCTGAAGCAACCTTGCCGACGCTGACGCCGAATCCGCCGCCGATTGATTGTCGTGCGCACCTAAGGGCATGACACAACGCTCATCCAGCGCCCTACGAATCGGCCCCGACTTCGGCGCCGTCGGAGGGGCCGGCGAACTCCGCTCCATCGTCGGCGCGCTGCTGACCTACAGCGTGATCATCGCCGTTCTCATGCTCGTCATCTGCTCAGCAACCTGGGCGCTCGCGTCCCACTCTGGGAGTTGGCACACGGCGCAGAAGGCGAAGACCGGCATGTTCGTTGCCCTCGGCGGGGCGACGCTGACGGGTGCGGCGTTGACGTGGGCGAACTGGCTGCTGGGCATCGGCGCCCACCTGTAGGACGTCCCTTCACCCGACAGGAGAGCCGCGATGTTCCGCCTCTACAACCAGATCGTGTTGCCGCTCGACATCACCATCAGCCCGAACTCGAACGGCCTGCCGGGCATCAGCCAACTGCGTCACATCGTTGGCGCCTCCATGACGGTCGGGCTGGTGCTCGCCGTACTCGCCCTGATCATCTCCGCGATCGTCTGGGCCATGGGCGCGAACTCGTCCAACCCACATCTGGCTGGCCGCGGCAAGCTCGGCGTACTCGTCGCACTCGGAGCCGCAGTGGTCTGCGGTGCATCGGTGACACTGGTGAACTTCTTCTGGAACGTCGGCCAGTCCGTCGCCTGAGGTGCAGTGATATGGGTGTCTGCGATGTCCCGGTGATCCACACCGTCTGCAACGTCGCCGGTGACGCGGCCGGCGCGGTCGTCACCGCGCCGTTCGACTGGCTGGCCCAGGCGATGGGCGGTGCCGCGGAGTACATGTTCGAGTCCGTCTGGAAGGTCATCGACTCCACGACTTACGTCGACGTGACCAGCGGCGAGTACACGAAGGTTTACAACATCCTGTTCGGGATCGCGGTCTTCGTGATGCTCGGGTTCTTCCTGCTTCAGGTCATCGGCGGGATGATCCACCGCGAGCCGGCCGCCCTGTCCAGAGCCGCGTTGGGGTTGGCCAAGTCGATCCTCGGCTCATTCGTCGCTCTCACCCTGTTGACCACCGCGCTCGAGGTCACCGACCAGCTGTGCATCGGCATCGTCAACGCCGCTGGCACGAACATGAACGAGATGGGCGACAGGATCGCCGTCCTGGCTGGTGGGCTCGGTGCGATCAACGTCGCCGCGCCCGGTGCGGGCGCCGTACTCACGTTCTTCCTCGCCGGGCTGGCGATCACCGGGGCCCTGATCGTGTGGATCAGCCTGCTGGTCCGCAAGGCGCTGCTGCTCATCGCGATCGTGTTCGCGCCGATCGCGCTCGCTGGGTCGAGCTGGGACCACACCCGCAGCTGGGTGAGCAGGTGGGTGACCTTCGTGATCGCGATGATCCTCAGCAAGGTCGTCCTCGTCGTGATGTTCCTCCTGGCCACCGCCCAGGTCTCTGCACCGATAGACGCTGATCTGGAGTCGGTCAGCCAACCGATCGCAGGGGTCGTCCTCATGCTCATGGCCGGGTTCGCGCCCTACATGACCTACAAGGCGATCTCCTTCATGGGCTTCGACATGTACCACGCGATGTCGGCCGAACAGGAAGCCAAGTCCGCCCTCAACCGCCCGCTGCCGATCCCGCTGGGACGCATCGGCGGTGCCGCCCAACCCACCAAGGTCCTCGGCGACAGCTCGGGAGGGGGTACGTCGGCCGCTGGCGGATCGTCGGGCGGAAGCCCCACTCCGGCTGCGCCGACCGCGTCCGGCTCGGGCGGAGGCTCGGCAGGGGCGGGAGCGAGCTCGGGGGCTTCGGGTGCTTCGGGGGCTTCGGGTGCTTCGGGGGCTTCGGGGGGAGGTGCAGCCGCGGCCGGCGGAGCCGTGGCGGCCGGAGCAGTGGTTGCCGCGAAGGCAGCCGCAGCCGGACCCAAGTTGGGGAACTTCGTTGCCGCGCAGGCCAACAGGCACGCCGACGCCAGCCAAGCGGCAGCTCCTTCCGCGATGCCGCCCCATGTCGCGGACTCCGAGATCTCCGGAACCCGGGGCTGACCGGCGATGGCTGCGAACAGTGCCGCAGAATCGGCCCTGACGCCGGTGAAGTTCTCCCGGCTGAGCCGGCGAGGCGTACTCCTCGGGCTCTCCGGGCTTCAACTCACCATGACTGGGATCGCCGCAGGGAGCCTGGTGCTCGGCCTCTACGTCGGCACCGTGATCGTCGCGTTTCCGATCATCCTCGTGTGTGTCGCTCTCGCGTTCGTCGGGGTCGGCGATCGCAAGCTCATCGAGTGGGCGCCGATCGGAATCCGTTGGCTGTGGCGCTCGGCAGGGGGTCAACTCACTTACCGGCGTCGGGTGGTGAAGCCACGACCCGCCGGGACGCTGGCTCTCCCGGGCGACGCCGCCAGGCTGCGGCAGTGGGTCGACCCCGAAACCGGTGCAGTGATGGTCCACGACCCGCACGCCGCGACCCTGATGGCGATCGTCGGCGTCTCGCATCCCGCGTTCGTGTTGCTGGATCCGGCCGAACAAGAACGTCGGGTCGTTTCCTGGGGACGGGTGCTGGCGTCCACCTGCCGTTCGGGGCGCCTGGCATCGGTGCAGGTCATGGAACGCACCCTTCCCGACTCAGGGAAGGGCCTCGCCCAGTGGTGGGACAGCCACGGCACCAAGAGCGACACCTGGACCTCGACGACGTACGCCGAACTCATCGACCGCGCCGGACCCGCGGGCGAACGGCACGCCAGCACGATCTCGATCTCCCTGGACATGAAGGCAGCCGGCCGCGCGATCCGTGCCACCGGAGGCGGGATGAAGGGTGCCGCGGCCGTGCTGCGTCAGGAGATGTCCACCCTCGTCGCATCGCTGCGATCCGCAGACCTCGCCCCCGGAGACTGGCTGACGCCCGGCGACCTCGCCGTCATGCTGCGCTCGGCGTACGACCCCGTCGTGGCCGGTGCCCTCGAACGCCACGGCGACGCTGGGCCGCGATCTCGCCGCAGCCGGACCTGTCGCGGTCACCGAATCCTGGGGCAGCCTGCGCGGCGACTCCGCGCACCACTGCGTGCTCTGGATCAGCGAGTGGCCCAGGTCGCTCGTCTTCCCCGGCTTCCTCGCACCGCTGCTGCTCTCGTCGGGGATCCGTCGCACCTTCACCCTGCTCTACACACCCATGCGCACCGATCGCGCGGCACGCGACATCCGCAAGAAGAAGACCGAGTACATCTCCGACGCCGCCCAGCGGCAGAAGATCGGCCAGATCGAGGACGCCCAGCAGTCAGCCGAGTACCTGGACGTCCTCCAGCAGGAAGCGGACCTCACCGCCGGCCACGGCGTCCTGCGCTGCACCGGGTTCGTCGCCGTCAGCGCCAGTGATCCCGACGAGCTCGAGCGAGCCGTTGCGGCGGTCGAGCAGGCAGCGATCCAGGCGTCGTGCGAGACCAGGCGGTTGTGGGGGCAGCAGGCTCAGGGGTTCTCGGCCGCAGCGCTTCCCCTGTGCCGTCCTCTCTGACGTCCGCGCGGTTCCCCGCCACGATTCATCAATCGGGTCACGCTCACCCTTGTGCGGAGCTAACTTACGGAACATGAAATCCTGGTTCTCGTTGGTCGCCGCTTCATCAACGCCGTCGATGACCGACTGGTTGTCGGTTCTCCTGTCCTCGGTCGCCGTCGTGATTGGTGTACTTGTCTCGTACTTCGTTTGGGTCCAGGCCAAGCGATTCCACAAGGAGAACCGGGCTCACGACGCAGAAGCGTATTCGCGTGACCGGTACGACGCGATCGTTGAACTTGGAGTAGCGATCCTGGATGCGGCCCGCGGAATTCAGACATCAACAAGTGAGCGGTGGGCGCACCTAGTTGGCCTTGAAACGGTCCCTGACTCCCCTGCGGACGACGAGGGACGCCTTGCAGGCGGAGGACTTCTCGCGGTGCTTGAAACCAGAGCCGAACTCTTGGTGTTGAGCGACCGACTCCTTCCACGACCTCCGCAGGGAGCCGATTCTGAGTCCTTGACAAATGCGCACCGGGCGCTTCGTACCGAGTCCGCGTGGTTGGTAGGGGACGCACACAACGCCCTTATCTCCACCTACGGCGGACCTGACTACAACCCTTCAGTGGCAGCCACGCGGGCCGAGATCACTGCCGGCCTGGTGGAGTCTTCGATCCAGAACATCTCCCAACGGCTGCTTTTCGGACATGCCAACCACGTGCCGTATTTTCGGGAGCCCGGGTCGCCGTGGCCCAAGGCGTACGACGAGCGCGTCTCAACTCTCCTTGAGGATGACCCCAGCGCATCGAGCGACCATGTCATCCAATCCAGCACCGCCGAGCAAGCCAGTATCCTTCTCGCGACGACGATTGAGCGCTTCAGCACCGCCCTTTTCGCAGTCATCGACGCCAGCGACGGAGCGGATCGAACGGCAACGATGCGGTAGGCGCAGGAGATGCTTCGAGCGACAAAGGGCCTTCCCGCTCTTGCGCCTCAGAAGGCTGTGGTTCTCCGAACGAGGAAGTTGCCCACTAATTTGAGATCCTGCTGACAGCCGCTCGCGAGTGCGGCATGCTCAGTCCAGATCCCGCAGGAGACCCGAGACTCCCGCGGGATCTTTATGTCCGCAGCCGCCTCAGAAGCAGGGTGCGCCTTCGCAGCACGGCCGGATATAGCCGCAGCCGTCACACCGTTCATGCGAGGTCTCCCAGCGCATCATGGTGTCGCAGTTCGGGCACGGCTCCGTCAGATCTGCCATGCGCCACAGGGTAGATCGAGCACACGTCACCTCCGGAGCCGACACGGCGGCGTCGCACGCGCACCTCCTTGACGAAGTAGTCGCTGAGCGAGGAGAGCCCCGATGCTCGCACCGAACCGTCCTCAAGCCCACGCCGATGAAGCCCGCGATGCACTCAGAAGCTTGGCGCACGCCACCCGCGACCTGGACGACCCGACCGAGATTTACCCGGTGCTCGGCGAGCTGACCAACGGGCTCGCATCGCTGGCGCAGTCGTTGCACCAGATCGGCGACTTCCACGAGGGCCCGGCCACAAAGCGCGCCTGGATCGCCGGCGATCCGCGCACTGGCCGGGCGGCGTCGTACCAGGTCGCGTGGGAGCTCCACCGCGCCGCCGAGATGGTGCACCAGGTCGCCGCCACGATCGACCGCGCACACGAGGTCGAGGCGACCATCACCTACGACGTCCACGACGTCGTTGCGCTGGCACCGGTCCCGCGTCCAACAGCCCGGCCGGGGTTGTCGCTGTGACCCGCGACGGCGAGCGGCTCCATTCGAGCGTGCTCATCTCCCCACGCCGAGAGAAGCGTTCAGAACGCAAGCGGCGTACAGCGGCGGCACGATCACTCACGACCGCCGATCGCGAGCAGCGTCGTACGACGGCCAAGCGCAAGCACGACGACCTCGCCGCCGAACGTCGCTCGACCGAGACGCTTCCCCGTGCGGGCGAGTCTGGACCTGCGGCCCTGCGCACGCCCGGCAGGTTCCGAATCCCCCGCCACCAGGACACCTCGGCCACTCTCGCCGGCGCGTACCCGTTCCTGGCCGAAGGCGGACTCGGAAGCGAGGGCGTGTTCGTCGGCCAGGACCTCTACTCCGGGTCCTCGTTCGTCTACGACCCGTGGGTCCTCTACTCCCGCGGTCTCATCACCGCACCCAACCTCGTGCTGGCCGGGATCGTCGGCTCCGGCAAGTCCAGCCTCGCCAAGAGCCTCTACACCCGCTCCATCCCGTTCGGCCGCCGCGTGTACGTGCCCGGTGACCCCAAGGGCGAACACACCCCGGTCGCCGAAGCCGTCGGCGGGAAAGCGATCGCGCTCGGGCACGGCATGGCGAACCGGCTCAACCCGCTCGACGAAGGGCACCGTCCCGCAGGCCTCGACGACGCCCAATGGGCCAGCCAGGTCACCAGCCGCCGCCGCGCCCTCATCGGCGCACTCGCCGAGACCGTCCTCGACCGCCGCCTCACCCCGCTCGAACACACCGCCGTGGACCTCGCACTCGACCGCACTGTCCGCGGCGCCGATGTACCCGTGCTCCCGATGGTCGTCGACCGGCTCCTGACCCCCGACCGCGACGACGACCACGACGGACGCCTCACCGAGGACGGACGCCTCGTCGGCCACGCCCTGCGACGACTCGTCGCGGGCGACCTTGCCGGGTTGTTCGACGGACCGTCCACGGTCTGGTTCGACCCGTCGCTGCCGATGATCTCGCTCGACCTGTCCCGCGTCACCGAGAACGCCACCCTCGTCTCGGTACTCATGACGTGCGCGTCAGCGTGGATGGAATCCGCTCTCATGGACCCGGCCGGCGGGCAACGCTGGGTCGTGTACGACGAGGCCTGGCGGCTCATGTCCCACCCCGCGCTGCTGCGCCGCATGGATGCCCACTGGCGATTGGCGCGGCACTACGGGATCGCGAACATGCTGATCTTCCACAAGCTCTCCGACCTCGACAACGTCGGCGACTCCGGCTCCGCGATGCGCGCCCTCGCCTCGTCACTGCTCGCCAATGCCGAGACCCGGATCGTCTACCGCCAGGAGTCCGACCAACTCGGCCCCACATCAGCGGCCCTGGGGCTGACCGGCACCGAGCAGTCCCTCATCCCCACCCTCGGCACCGGTCAGGGGCTGTGGCGGATCAAGCACCGGTCGTTCGTTGTCCAACATCAGATGCATCCCGCCGAGCTCGAACTCTTCGACACGACGAGCCGCATGACGGGGTGAGCGCCTAGGTTCTCGACATGCGCATCGTCACCTGGAACGTCGCTGGCAAGTGGCGCACTGGCCACCAGGACCTGCTCCACGCCCTGGACGCGGACGTGCTGCTGCTGACCGAGGTCCCCATCGAAGGTGCTCTTGAGGGCTACCACCAACACACGAGCCGCGCCTCCATGGCGGGCTCCACAAAGAAGTGGGCCGCAGTGTTCGCTCGCTCCGAACTCACGCCACTCCCAGATCCGCACCCCGCGTCAGCGGCCGCCGTGGTGGGAGGCGCGACCGTGATCTCGTCGATCATGCCCTGGCCCCGGGCCGGAACCCTCTGGCCATGGGGCTCGCCCGACCACACCGAACGGATGGCCGAGACCGCCTCAGCCGTCCTCGAAACAGTCGTGCCAGGAGAGACGATCTGGGGCGGCGACTGGAACACGCCGCTCACGGGCAACCTCTCCGGGTTCGCCCGAGCGTCCCAGGCCGCGCTCCTTGACGCCCTCAACGGGCAACCGTTCCAAGTGCCGACCAAGGATCTCCTCGCGAAGAGCGACCTACAGAGCTCGATCGACCACATCGCCGTACCTGATTCCTGGGAGACCCTGCACGCAGAACGCGTCCGCACCGACACGCTCTCTGACCACGACGCGTACTGGATCGAGGTCCTGCCGCATCCGAGCTGACGCCGACGGTGGCGTGAGCACGACACCTCCTGCGTGAAGGAGGTCGATCGTCATGAGGACTCAGGTTCAGGACCGTGCGGCACGCGACTCCAAGCTCGAGGCGCTCCAGACCGAGCTCGGTAACGCCGTCGCAGCCTTGGTCACCGGCGAGGACTGGAAACGAGCGCTCGACGTTCGCCGCCCAGTTCCGCAGCCGCAGTACCGGCAGTGTGCCCGTATTCGAAGTCTCGGAATGGTCGCGCTCAGCCTTGCCGACGGCCTGCGTAGGGCGCCCATTGGCCGGCTGTGCGGCGGTTGGCGCGTACGGCGGCAGCGACCGGCAACCCGAGGACATCGGCGAGCACTGCGGGGGCGAGTTCTCGGGCGAGTTGCTCGGTGGCTGCGACGCGCATCCGGCGGGGCTCGACACCGATGGCGCGCAGTCGGGCCCCCAGGACGGTCGCATGGAGGTGGGCGCCGGCTTTGAAGCCGGCGAACAGCCAGGTGGTCGGCAATGTTTCGACCGTGCCTGCTCTACGCCGGATCGGCAGTTGCTGAACGAGCGCGGCGAGCGGTTCGGGAAGGTGAAGAGGCTCCTCGCCAAGGCGGAGTTGTACGCGAGTGTCGGTGACGAGCACGTCGTCGGTGGTGAGGGTGACGATGCGGCTGAGCGGTTGGGCGTACAGGCACACGAGGAGGCCGGCGACGCGGTCCACTGGGTCGTGGCTTTCGTCCGTGAGGAGCTGTTTGGCCATGATCCAACGTTCCTCGGCGTCGGTAGGCGAGGCTCGCGGCTCTTGTCTGGAAGGTGGCAGTTCCAGCCGGGCCGGAAGGTCGCGGGTCTGCTGTGCCCAGGCCAGGAACGCGCGTACGTCCCAGCGCATTGCGCCGGGGCCTGCGAACCAGTCATCGATCTCGTGCTGTGCGAGTTCGCCGAGCGGCCGTTGACCGAGCACGTCGAGGAAGGTGACCACTTGGCGGATCTGCCGCTTTGCGGTGCGCACCGCGGCGAGCAGATCGAGACCATTTTCGTAGCCGCGACGCAACCGTGGGATCACCTTCCACCGCAACCATCGAGTGACGATTTTGTCGTTCGGATCGGGCAGGACGCTGACCATGTCGCCCACGGCTGCTTCGAGTCGCCGCACTGGGCCGAGTGGGTCGGGCGGAAGTATGCCGACAGCGATGAGCAGTGCCCGCAGATGTTCGACGGATTTCGGGCGGGGAAGATCGTCGAGGACGGCGTGGTCGAGTGGGACGCGTCCCTCGTTGAGGTCGACGAGGAGGGCGCGTGTCCGGTTCAGCCAGCGGGTGGTCGTCACCGGGTCGGCGGCGAGGATGGCGGGACGCATCTCAGCCAGTGCACCGACAGGCTCGGCAGGGATGATGGTGTCCAAGTGGCGGCGAAGGGCGCAGGGGCCGCAGATCTTCGTGGTCCTGTTCGGCGACAGTCCCGAGCGTCCGCAGTCGAAGCAGCGGTTCCTCCTCTTGGCGCGGCATCTGCCGCAGGTCACGGCGTGGTCGAGCAGTTGGCCGGGCTTGCCGCACTCGGCGCATTCGCCTCGCTGAAGCCCGATGCCCAGGTTGCACCGGGAGCAAACAAACCGGCCGGGCAGGGAATGCCGTCGGCAGATCTCGCATGGAACCCGGTCGCGGGTCTGGGTCACTTCTTGCGGCTGATCTCGGCGCGGCGGGGTGTGCGCTTCTTCATGCTGGCTGCGTCGACATCGCCCGCGCTGCCAACCGGTTCAGTGCCGGTGGCCCGCTGGGCCTGCTTCTCTTCGACGGCCTCGATGAGGTCCGTCGGAGTGCAGCCGAGGATGTCGCACAGAGCCACGAGCGTACGCAAACTCAACCGCTCCGGCGTCCCGGTGACCAGTCGGTACACCTGGGCGGCCGACAGTTTGACGCCGCGCTCGGCCAGCAGCGGGGTCAGGTCGGTGGTGGCATACATCTCGGCCTCGGCCATCAACCGGCGCAGGTGCCAGCGATATCCCAGACGACTCCGCGCTGCGCTCATGGCATTTCCTTTCTCATCGGTGCCTGCATCGTCGTCACGGGCGTCGTCACTCGAAGGCCCGCGACAATGCGCGTTGCAGCGCATCGTTCTTGTATTCGCTGCCCACATCGGAGTAGATCGCGGTGGACGAGCCCCACGAGTGGCCCAACTGCTGTTGCACGAAGAGGTGGTCGAAGCCGTCCTCAAGCAGGTGGGTCGCGTAGGAGTGTCGCAGGCAGTGCGGGCCAAGCGTCGAATCCAGCCCCACTGCATCGCGGTACTCGGCGAACCGCTGGTTCATCGTCGTCGGGGTGATGCTGCCTCCGCGTTCGGTGGGCCACATCGACTTGTCTCGCTCGCCGTATTGGGGACGGATCTCCTCAGTCCACTCAGCGACGGCCTCGGCCGCCCACTCCATCACCGTCAGCACCGTGCGTCGACGCGGAGGGCCGCCGCGCAGCGCCTTTCCCCAGCGCACCGACAGGGCGCCGTAGCGACCGAACTGCGCGAAGTCGGCGTTGGCCGACCAGTCGACGGTCTCCAGTTTCGTCGCTTCGCGCCGGCGCAGACCCCATGCGTACGTCGCCTTGAACAAGGTCGCGTTGCGGTAGGCAGCCAGCCAGCCCTTGCGGCCGCTCTTGGCGATGGTGGCGACTCGGTCGTCGCAATAGTCGAAGAACTTCTGCAGTTCCTCGCGGGTCATCGGGCGGTTGCCGGGCCTGCCCTCGTAGTCGCTGCGGTGGACCACCGTGTTCCACTCGTGGAAGACCTGAACCGGATGCGTCGCGAAGTGCTGTTCGCAGACCTCCACCCACCGGTAGCGAGGGTCGGCGACGTACCCGCAGAACAACGACACCGCCGCTTGGTAATTGCGGATCGCGGAGTGCGACAGGCCCCGGCCGACCATCTCGGAGGTCCACTCCTCGACATCGCCCGGCCCCCAATTCCACGGGTACTCCCCGGAGAACCGCACGAACCGCCCCAAGACCTGCCGTCGCGCCTCGATAGTGGTCGCGGCCAGCGCTCGCGACCGCTGCTGAGACCCCCAACCCTGGATCATCGCGTCCAAGACCGTCTCCTCCGGAGCCAGCAATGCAATCCCCGAGGACAGCAACGCCTCCGCCGAACACCGCACCGGCGCCACCTGCGGACTGTTCTTGCCCCAAACCCTGGCCGTCATATGATGAACGTACCATTCATCCAATGCACGATCCAGAGTGCAAAAGGCCGATCCGACACCCCCTTCCGCCTCCACTCCGGGCAATCGACGCGGCGGGCCATAGCGTCCGAATCAGACTGGCGAACCCGAAGCGAACCCGTCGAATACCGCATCAGTTGCAATACCCGAGGGTTCTTCAACAACTCGATGCTGATCGCGGTACAGCACTTCGCGGCGTACAACGAGGGCCGGGTGCCGGAGCCGAGCCCGACGTACGTCGCTGGGTTCAAACAGTGGATCAGTCTCGGGCGTCAGCGTGATGAAGGGCCAGCACGGGTACGGCATCCTCGCCCCCGTCACGGCACGGTTCGCCTCATCGACCCCGGCCAATCAGGAGTCATGGCGTCGCCTGGCGCGATCCGAGCGACCACGTCCGGGCGAGATCGTGCGATCGAAGATGGTCGGGCTCAAGCCCACGCACGTGTGGGACGTCTCGCAGACCGATGGCGTCCCGGTACCTGAACTCCCCCGGCCTGTCCTGCTGACAGGTCAGGCGCCTGGCGGGTTGTGGGACGGCCTCGCCGATCAGATCACCGGTGCGGGCTATGAACTTCGGCTAGTGTCGAACGCCGGTGTGATCGGCGGTGCCAACGGGTTGACCGACTTCCTGGCTCGCGAGGTGTCTGTCCGGATGGACATGGACGACTCGGCCCAGGCCAAGACGCTCGCCCACGAACTGGGGCACGTCCTGCTTCACGAGCCGAAGAGCAGCAACATCTCCGCAGCCGTCGCAGCCGATGCCGCGCTTCACCGCGGCGTTGCCGAGGTAGAGGCGGAATCCGTGGCGCTCATGGTCGGCGCGGCGCACGGCCTCGACACCAGCGCCTACACGATCCCCTACGTCTCGACCTGGGCTGCCTCGGTCCCGGGCAAGACCCCGGTGGAGGTCGTCCAGGCCACAGCAGATCGGGTCCGTGCCACCGCCATCGGGATCCTCGACAAGCTCGACACTCCCAAGACCGGTGACGGCACCCCGCCTGGGCTGGACCGCGACGCACTGAGCCACCGCACGCCGACCACCACCCCCGTCGTACGACGCGAAACCGAGGTGCTCGGGCTATGAAGATCCCCGTCGTCCTGCCCGTCGTCCACGTCACCGTCGACGACGAAGGCGCGCTCGCCGTCGAGGTTGATGGCGAGCCCTACGACGCTGAGTCGGCCCTCACCCGCACCGACCTCCAACGCGTCCTCGACACGATCACCATCGAACGTGAGACCGCGGTCCGGGTCGAGATCCGTGAGAGCGACGGCACGACGTACGCCGACATCGCCGCTCCACCCGAACAGCAGCCCGAAGCACCTCGGACCCCGGAAGCGGCGCACGTGGCGATGCCAGGCATCAGCGGGACCGGATTCCGACCGGGAGAACCCATCGCCGTCGCCTACGTCCTGCTGCGCGACGTGGCCGACGCGGACGGCGCTGCGGCCGTACAGCTCCCGCCATCTGTCATCGCCGGCCGCACCGCAGGAATGGTCCTCATGGGCCTCGAATCCAAGGTCGCCACGCTGGTTGAGGCCACAGCGTGAACACCGCTCCGCGGCGGATCGACGACGAACTCGTCAACCTCGCACTCGTAGCCATCGGAGCCGTGTTCCTCATTGCAGCGGCGCTGCGGGGCGCCGGCGACGTGGCCGCACTCCTGGGCGGAACCACCCGCCCCACGGCAAGCGTGGCCGGTGGGCTTCGGGTGCTGTTCACGCCATCTGACCCAGCCACGGTCCTCGGGGCACCCAGGCTATCACCAGCCTTGTACTGGGCGGTCGTGGCGGCCGTCCTCGCGATCGCGCTCGGCGCCGTGACGCTCGTCTGGCGGATCGTCGCCGGACTACGACACCGAACGGCTCACGATCCTCGTCGGCTCGTCGGCACCGCCACTCGCCGCGACATCACACCCGTCGCCTCGAAACAGGCATTGATCCGACGCGGCAGGACCCTCCGACCCTCCCTTGCCCGGCCACGGGCCGAGGAAGTCGGGTACCTGCTCGGACGATCACACGGGCAAGAGATCTGGGCGTCGGTGGAGGACTCGATCCTGGTCGTCGGACCACCCCGCTCTGGCAAGGGCCTGCACCTGGTGATCAACGCGATCCTCGACGCGCCCGGGGCCGTCGTCACCACCTCCACGCGTCCCGACAACATCACGGCGACCATCGGCCAGCGGCAGGAGCGAGGGCCAGTCGCGGTCTTCGACCCGCAACAACTCGCCCGCGAACTCGCCCTGCCCAACGGCTTGCGTTGGTCCCCGGTCCGCGGCTGCGAGGACCCTCTCACCGCCATGATCCGAGCCAACGGCCTCGCCTCATCCACAGGTCTCTCATCCGGCGGCGTTGAGTCCGGCGGGTTCTGGGAGGGCAAGACCCGCTCCGCGCTCCAGGCACTGCTTCACGCGGCCGCGCTCGAGAACCTGACCACCCGGACGCTCTTCGAATGGTCGCTCTCACCGTCCGCGGCAAGCGACGCCGTCGGGATCCTCGCTAGCCACCCCGACGCCGCGGCCGGCTGGGGCGACTCCCTGGAGTCGATGATCAACTCCGACCCCCGCACCCGCGACTCCATCTGGATGGCCGTCGCCCAAGCACTCTCCTGCCTGGCCGACCCACGCGTACTCGACGCCGTCAGCCCAGAACCCGGGGACGAGTTCGATCCCACGACCTTCTTGGCAGAGAACGGAACGCTCTACCTACTCGCCACCGGAGCAGGCGCCGGCGCGTCTTGGTCCCTGGTCGCAGCCTTCATCGAAGACCTCGCCGAGACGGCACGACACCTCGCGGCCGCATCGCCCGGCGCCCGCCTCGACCCGCCACTCCTGCTCGCCCTCGACGAGATCGGGAACCTGTCGCCGCTTCCGTCGCTGCCGGTGCTCATGGCCGAAGGCGGCGGCACCGGCATTACGACGATGCCCGTCCTCCAGTCGCTCTCCCAAGCAAGGAGTCGGTGGGGTGACCACGCGGCCAGCGCCATCTGGGACGCGTCCATCGTGAAGGTGATCCTCGGCGGGGCTTCGGCGTCGAAAGACCTCCAGGAGCTCTCGGTGCTCATCGGCGAACGCGACGACCGCACGGACAGCATCACCGTCGGCGACTACGGCTCACGCTCGACGCAGCGCTCGACACGGCGTGTGGCGATCATGCCGCCCGAACGCATCCGCACGTTGCCGTTCGGGACTGGGCTCGTGTTGCTGCGCAGTGCCCCGCTGATCGTCACAGTCCTCCGCGCCTGGACGGATCGGAGAACCGACACCAATGACCTCCGTGTGTCCGAGTAGTCGGTGAACATGAGCGTCATGGCTCCGCCTGCTGCGCGGCAGTTCGCCCAGAATGGGCGTGTCCGAAAAGCGCGGCGCACCGACAAAACGGGGTCGTATGGCGACGCCATGACATTCCGAAAGCGCTCACGATGGGAGCGTTCGCGGGTCAGTAGGTGAACGCATGCGGGCTTGGCAGGCTTGCACGACGTAGTCCGAGCTGGCCTGTGACACCCTCGGACCGTTTGGCTACGGTGCCAGAGAATCGGGACGCTACTCAGCCGCTTGCGACGGGTGGATGTTCTTCAACATCCTCGGCGTTGGAGCCCACGCGGCGACTGCCGCGATCACAAGGCAGACCGCACCGATCAGCCCGAGGCTGCCCCACGGGACGTGGACCGGCATGCCCTCCAGGCCAGCTCCCGAGCCCGCGACTGATCAGAATTCCGACTGTCGCTGTGATCGCTCCGCCGAGTGCCAGTGCGGCACACGTGACGATCGCCGACTCCCAGAGCACCATCTTGCGCGCTGTTGCTTGGTCGCGCCGATCAGCGTTGTCGACACCAGTTCGCGCCTACGGCGGATGCTGCCCATCAGCAGCGTGTTGGCGATCGCCATCGCTGCGTAGATGCCTGCGGGTCCAAGCAGCACCCACAAGGAGAGCTGGTTGTTGCGGCGGATCTCCTTGTCGGCGGCATCGATCCAGGCTGCCTTCGTGTCGACTGTGGCGTCGGTGCCGGCAAGATCTTGCTTGACGTCCGAGATCGAGACGCCGTCATTAGGAATGACGTAGACACGGTCGACTTCATGAGCTCCGTGCTGACGAGCCAGGTCGGCTGGCACGAGGATATCCGCCTGCAACGTTGGTGCCGCATGAGTGACGGCGACGATCTTGAGCCTGATCGGCTTGCCATCATCGAGCGTGACCTTGACGGCCTGGCCCATGTGGAAGCCCGAGTCCATGATGAATTCGTCGGACATCGCCACGGTGTTGCCCTGGAGGTCGTCGAGATCGCCCTTCTTGGCGGTCAACGTACGAGCTGTTGCCGCGTTCGCGACGTCGACGCCTTCAGCCTCCTGAAGTTCCCGCTCGCCCTCGGATCCGTATGTCGTCAACGAGATGGGAAGGACGGTGTCAGCTGTACGTACGTCATCGGACTCATCGAGGATCGTCGCCACATCAGCGTCGCCGTTCGTCGTGACGACGATCGGCGCTGCGAGTTGCTGCTTGTTGATCGCGTTGTCGAAATCCGCACCGATACCCAGCGTGAGGATCAGCGAACCGGCAATGGCGGAGATCGCCAGGGTCGGCGCTGCCAACGATGCTGTCTGCTTGCCGGCAGCCGCGACATTGTCGCGAGCCATCCGGATCGCGATGTCGCGCTTGGCGAACGGCCAGGCGATCAGCTTGGCCAGCGCCGGAAACAGCACCGGCCCGAAGCAGACTGCGGAGATGACGAGCATCTCCGGGACGAAGATGCCGAGCAGCATCGAAAGGATGCCGGTCGAGGCACCCATCATCACAAGCATCGCGATCGAGCTGGTCAGGAAGCACAGACCCGTCATGATGCGCAAGAAACCGAGCCGACGACCGTCAACAGCAGACTCGCGCATGGCGTCGATTGGTGAGATCTTCGAGGCACGCTTGGAGGCGGCACGTGCGCCCAGAAGTGCCACGAACAAGCCGATCGGGGCGGCAATGACAAGCCCTGACCACCAGGGCGGCGTCTCGAGCCCTGCGGGTGTGAGACCGCGGTTGTGCGTGAGCCAGAGCGCGGCCGGCGTCAACAGATGCGCGAGCAGGCTGCCTGCAACGGAGGCGGCGGCCGCGACGATCAACGACTCGCCCAGGATCATCCGCCGCACCTGCCGAGGGGTTGCCCCGACCAGCCGCAGCTGGCCGAGCTCACGTTGACGGGACGACACAACGAACGAGAACGTGCTCGCCACGACGAAGATCGCCATGAACCCCGAGAACCCGGACATGACGCCGAACATCGACAGCAGGTCGTTGACCTGCAGCATGCCTTCCATGTCGCTTGCGCCGAGCGTTGCGCCATACCTGTTGGCGGACATGATCATCTCGACCGTGAGGCCGATCAGGGTGACACCGAGGAACAGGGCCACGAAGGACCCCACATACGGGGCAATGTTGCGGCGCACGGTGTGACGACTCAGATCAAGGAGCATCATCTTTCGAGCTCATTCATCTTCTGGGCGATCTGCGCTGGGGTGCCACGTTCGAGGTGTCCAACGATCTGGCCGTCAGCAAGGAACAGGACCGAGTGAGCGTACGAGGCGGCGAGCGGATCGTGGGTGACCATCACGATGGTCTGCCCCTGCTCGTTGACGACACTGCGCAATAGCTCAAGCACCTGGCGGCTGGTCTGACGATCCAGGGCGCCGGTCGGCTCGTCTGCGAAGACGACCTCCGGCTTGCCGATCAGAGCACGCGCGATCGAGACACGCTGTTGTTGTCCGCCGGACAGCTCGGCGGGACGACGGCGATGCAGACCCTCGAGTCCGACCTCTTTGAGGGCGGCAATGATCTGCGCCTTGTTCGGGTGCTTGCCAGCGAGCCGCAACGGCAGCGCGACGTTGTCGAACACCGTCAGCGCGGGGAGCAGGTTGTAGGACTGGAAGACGAAGCCCATCGTGGTGCGACGAAGCTTGGTCAGCTCGACTTCGCTGAGCTTGCCCAGCTCGGTGCCTCCGATCAAGACGTTGCCCCTGGATGGGCGGTCGAGGCCGGCAGCGACCTGCAACAGGGTGGACTTGCCTGATCCGGAGGCGCCCATCACGGCGGTGAAGGTCGATGAGGGGAAGGAGTGGGTGACACCCGCGAGAGCGTCGACCTTTCCGGCTTTCGACTTGTAGGTCTTGGTGACGCCGTCGAGTGTCACGGCCTTGGTTGCAACCGGTGCGGTCGCAAACTCGTACGGGCTGAGAATTGTCGATGACTCCATGGTTTCGAAATCGCCTCGTGGAGTCTCTGGCCTGCACGCCCGAACTGGGGTAGCGCTAGCGCTACCCCAGAAGTAGTGCTTCGTACGCAGACCAGACAGCCGCCTCGGCCCTAGGCTGGCTGAATGAATCGATCGGTGTGGTCTGCCCTGGGAGGCAACCCTTTTCGGTTCATCACCTCAGCCTGGCCGTGGCGCTCGCTCGCCTACTTGCTGACAACCGCGCTTGTCGGGGTAGCGTCGCTCATCGCGATTCTCGTGATCCTCGGGGTCGGAGTCGTCACCCTCGTGATCGTTGTTGGCTTCTTCATCCTCGGCTTTGTGCGGAGGTTCGCCGGCTGGGTTGCCAAGCGCGAACGTGCGCGTCTCGGCATCATGCAGCTCGACGGGGCAGAGGCAGTTCCCGGGTCGGCATCCTGGCGAGCTCTTGGATATGTCGTCCTTCTCACGCTTGCACTGTGGCTGGTCGACCTGATCGTGGTCGCCATGGTCTTCACGTCTTTCGTAGTCAGCCTGTTCTCGCCGCTCATCGCGAATGTCGACACCGTGGATATGTTCGGGTGGACCTTCGACACGGCGGGCGAAGCTTTGCCGTTCGCCCTGATCGCGACACCGATCTCGTTCGTTCTCGGCTGCTACATCCTGACGGCGCTCGCCGCGGGACAGTCGTCTCTTGCGCAGATCCTGCTGAGTCCCCGCGAGGAGGAGCTCGAGGCGCACGTCTCGGAGCTCCGCCAGTCTCGCCTGCAACTCGTCGATGCGTTCGAGACCGAGCGCAAGCGGATAGAGCGGGACCTCCACGACGGGGTTCAGCAGCGCATGGTCGCGCTGACGATGCTGCTGGGTCGCGCTGAGCTCGACGTCGCCGACGGACCGGGACTCGAGCTCGTACGACAGGCGCACAGCGAAGCCGAAGCAGCCCTCGCGGATCTGCGTGAAGTCGTACGCGGTGTGCACCCGCGCGTTCTGACGGATCTGGGTCTTGCCGCGGCAACCAGCGAGGTCGCCGATCGGATGCCAATACCCGTGCGGGTCGACATCGCCATCCCCGAGCGTCCGGCACCCCAGATCGAAGCGGCGGCGTACTTCGTGGTCAGCGAAGCCCTCGCCAATGTCGCAAAGCACGCTCATGCGGTGTCGGCGTCGGTGCAGGCGTGGAGGAACGACGACACGTTGGTGGTCGTCGTCACCGACGATGGTCAGGGCGGCGCCGCGAGCGGCACCGGCTCGGGACTCTCTGGGTTGGTCACCCGGCTCGACGCGTTGGGTGGCACGCTGAATGTGTCGAGCCCGACCGGCGGGCCTACCCTCGTGCGGATGGAGTGCCCGTGGCAAATGGCGCACTCTGAGAATTGTGCTGGCCGAGGACTCCGCCCTCTTGCGCGAAGGCCTGGTCGCCCTCCTTGTCGGCGCCGGCCACGAGGTTGTTGCCAGCGCTGAGAATGCTGAAGATCTGGTCGCGGCCGTACGCGCCGATCCGCCTGATGTCGTGATCACGGACGTACGTATGCCGCCCGGTCACTCCGATGAAGGTCTGCGGGCGGCGGCCGAGATCCGTGAGGACTTCCCGTCGCTGCCGATCCTGGTCCTGTCGCAGTATGTCGCTGATGCCTATGTGCCGGCGCTCATGGAGTCGGCCGGCGATGCCGGGCTCGGCTATCTGCTCAAGGACCGCGTCGGCCGGGTCGCTGACTTCCTTGCCAGCCTCGATCAGGTGGTCGACGGGGAGACGGTCGTCGATCCCGAAGTCGTACGTCAGCTTCTCGCGCGACGCGGCGATGACGGACCACTGGCCGCACTGACCCCGCGCGAGCGCGAAGTGTTGGGGTTGATGGCGGAAGGCCGTACGAACAGTTCGATCGCCGAGGTCTTATTCGTGAGCGAAGCCGCCGTGCGCAAGCACGTTGGCAGCATCTTCGCCAAGCTTGACCTCGGGGACGATACGGACCGCCGGGTCGCGGCCGTGCTCGCCTATCTGCGTGGATAGCGACATCGGGACGGGTACGAGCTGCTCTCTCGCGGTTGACAGAATGAGGTTGACCAGTGAGACCTATGTCTTACCGCCGCCTTTGACGCAAAGACTCGGTCATGGCTACCAGAGCGCACCTATATGCCAAGAGCGGCTCGTCCCCAGAGCCGTCAGGGCGCTCAGGAGGCAGCATGTCCATCCCCACCCAGATGAGCCTGGCCGGCTTCATCGCATCCGATCCCGACCTGCACTTCACCACCGCGGGCGCCGAGTACGTCCGGCTCCGCGTCGGTGTCGAGCAGTGGCGCAAGGAAGTCAACGGCGACTTCACCAAGCTCGACCCGACCTTCCACGACATGGTCGCCTTCGAGAGCACCGCACGCGAGCTGTACGCCCGGTTCCGCAAGGGCGACTCCTTCGTCGCCAGCGGCTACGTCCACGAGTACGAGGTCGAGCGGCCCGGCGAACCGAGCGTGATCAAGGAAGAGTTCGTGGCCCGCAAGATCGGCCACAACGTCAGCCGGACGGCCTACGAGGTCCAGCGCCGCCGGCTGGCACCCGCACCTCCGGCACCGGCCCCGGAGCAGCCGAACCCCGCGATCGGGTTCTGACCCGACCATGGCCACCGGCTCCCGACCCTTGGCGGCGGTCCGGGACGAGCCGCCCGGCCCGGTCAACTGGAACCTGCTCGACGCCGAGCAGGCCGAAGCCGAGTGGCGCGACCTCGACGCCTTCGTCCACTGGCTCAAGACCACGTTCGGGCTCTCCCCCGCGATCGTCCCGCCGTACTGGCATCGCCACGACGAGCTGATCTGGGAACTCTCCGCCCTGCACACCCATTTCCTGGCCTGCTACGACGAGACCTCGTCCCCCTCAGCACCGATCGCGTGGATGCGGGACTTCGCAGACGCCCGCCACCGGTTGCGCGACTGGGTCGCCGCCTGCGGCACCCGACTCGACCGCGACCGGCCCACCCGCCAGACGACCTGGCCCGGCGAACCAGCCGAACCGGCCACCGGCGAGGTCGAGATCCGCGACCGCGCAGCCGACTTCGAAGACGTCGTACGCGACGACGTCAGGCGACGCCGGCACGTCGAGGCACTGGTGAACCGGCAACTCGTGGGCTGACCCGAACAGCCCTTACGCCCACCAGGCGGCCACCGCTGTCCACAGGACAGCACGCCCGGCGAGGCAGATCGGGCCGCTAGGCGGACCGTCGAACCACCACCGACGAAGGAGCGACCATGCACCTGCGGCACGCACACACCCTGGCCGAGGCACGCACATACCTGGCCGCGCTCGCGGACGAGGCGAGCAACGACGACGCGGCCTCGGCCTACGAGCACGTCCTCATCGATCTCGACCGGATCCACTGCGACGAGTCCCCCGATGTCTACCTCGACGCGGTGACCCAGGACCGAGCGATCCAGTACGACGTCGCCGCCGCCGCGCTCGAGGAGCTCAAGACCCACGGCGTCGACCCACTCCAAGTCGAGTTGCTGCTGTGGAACCTCTCGGCGGCCTACGACCAGGACTGCTCCTGATGTACGCCGAGAACGGCGCCGTCATGCGACGAGAGCTCGCAGCCTTGCTGCGCCAACACCGCGTCCAACAGCGCCTGGGTGGCACCCTCAGCGACCGGGCCGAGCTCGGCGTACAGATGCGCCAGTACCGACAGACCGTCCTGGTCTGGTGCCGCCAAGCCCTGCACTCGACCGCGCCACTGACGTTCACCAACCAAGCACCCGCGCAACCGAACCCGTTCCGGGCCGCGGGCTCGCGTGGCGACGGTACGACGCCCGCCACCGAACTGGCCCGGGCGGTCGACCTCGCCGTCACGGAGTCGACCGAGAGGCCCGCCAGTCTCGAACTGTTGACCACGTCAGCTGATCACCCCGTGGTCGAGCTGTGGCGCGGCGCCGCCCGCGCGGCCGCCCTGGCTGAGCACGACACCGCCCCCGAGATCGTGTCCACCATGACGACCGCGCAGGCCCAGGCCCTCGTCGGTGACGTCGCGGCCATCGTCCAGACGCTGGTGATCCTCGACCAGCGCTACCGCAACACCCCCGGCTGGGAACCGCTCGCACAGAGCGCGCGACTCGGCTGGGCAGCACTCGCCACCGCGCTCGACGTAAGCCTCGGGCAGCCGGACTACAGCGTCGACCGACTCGGCTGGCGACCCAGCACCAAGCTCATCGGCGGCCTGGCCAAGCCGGGGATCCTCGGCGTCCTCCAGGCCGAACACAACCTCGTCGTACGGATGAAGGCGTTCCCCAACGCCACCAACCTCCGCTACGTCATCGACTCCCAGCGACTTCTCTCCCGCCACCTGGTGCCCTACGCGACCCGGATCGACGCCCGGCTCGCCGACCGCTGGAACACCCGCGCCGACACGTACGCCGACCTCCAACGCTTCTTCCGCCCCATCGGCGGCCGCGTCGGCAAAGGCGGGTACGCCGCCGCCGAAGGCGCCAACGCGGTCAGCCGGATCCGGGAGTTGCCCAACGACACCATCGTGGAACCCCGCTCCCTCGGTGGCTTCCAACTGCTGTTCGACCGCCTCGACCGCCGCATCGTCGACGTCATCGAGCAAGGAATCGACCGGCAGGTCTTCTTCCAACGCGTCACGCTCCCCCGCCTCGTCGAAGGCAGTGGCGGCCTCATCGCACCCGTCCGCGAACGATTCGTCCCCGTCGACCGCACGGCCAACCGCGAGCTCGTCGAGACCGTCAGGAACCGACTCCAGCCACGGCCCGACATCACCCAGGCTGGCCCGGGGGCTGCACGAGCCGACCTCCACGCCGCGCTGATCCATCGGCCGCCATCAAGGAATCCCCTGGACGTCCCCGGAATGTGAAGGTCGACCGTTCCATCGGTCGCGTCTATTCGTTGGCCCTTCGCGGCGCCAGCGACTCCAAGATCTCGGCTGTCACCGGGTCCACCGCCTCATCGGGCTGGATGTAGTGCTCCTTCGTGATCTTCGACGACGTGTGGCCCAAAAGCTCTGCTGCCAGATCCGGACCGCTGGCCCGATCAAGCACCGTGGCCACCGTCCGACGGAACGCGTGCGGAGTCACGCCCTCGATGCCAGCCTCCGAGAGCACCGCACGCAGGCGCCGACGAATGTTGTTCGTCGTCAGCGGCGTCCCGTTGCGCGTGATGAAGATCAGTTGCTCCGGGTTCGAAGAGTCGACGGCCACCAGGCGCTGGCGCAGCACCTCGGCCACGAACCCGGGAACCGACACCACCCGGGTCGACTTCTGAGTCTTCGGATGGGCCTGCCGATGGGTCGGCTTCCCCGCCGGCGACACGATCGTCCCGCAGATACGCACCGTCGCCGGCGACACCGTGACGTCGACGTCGCAGCGGCGGATCGCCAGCACCTCACCGATCCGCGCAGACGTGCCGAGCATGACCTCGATGATCTGCTCCAACTGGCCATCCGGCGGCGGTCCAGGCGTGCCTGGAGCGCGGCGCCAACTGCGCGTGGCCCGGCGGATCGCCTCGACCTGATCCAACGTCAACGCCATCGTCTGCGACGGCGGCTTGTGGAGTCGTGCGGTCTCCCGGACCGGGTTCTCGCGCAGGGCGTCGTACCGAACAGCCAGGCCGAGCGCGAGGCTCAGCACGGTCCTAGCCTGCTTGGCGGTGCTGTAGCTCTTCGCCGCTGCAAGGCGCTTGATGAACTGGTCAACTCTGCGGACGGAGACCTCGCGAAGCAGGAGGTTCTCGAAGGCCGGCATCACAAGTTGGCGCATGTTCCGCTCGTAAAGGGCACGCGTGCTCTCGGCCAGCTTTCCCTCAAGATCGAGGTCCTCAAGCCACACCTCGACCAGTTGGCCGAACGAGCTGTCCGGGGTGAGTTCTCCGAAGCCCGCGGAGTATCCACGGCGGGTGGCCAACTTCTCCTTCAAGCGGTGCTCGGCCCGCCTCTGCGTGTCAGCACTCGCCTCGATGCGACGCAACTGCCCGTCGTGGTCACGGAATCTGGTGCGCGCCCGCACGGTGCCGTTCGGCAGCTTGGTGAACTCAATCTCCCCGAACGTGCCAATCGGGGTTCTTGGCCTACCCATGGCTCATCACTCGCTCGGCGAGCGCGGCCCCGGGACGTCGCGCAGACCGTCGACCCAGGCTTGGACGTCGCTGATCCTGAACTTCACGTGTCGACCAATGCGGAGGCCGACCGGACCTCGGCCGGTCTGGCGCCACTCGTAGATCGTCTTGACCGGCACGCCGAGGTACTCGGCGAGTTCGGTGATCGTGACGAGCGGGTCGAGCACGCTCAACGGGTTGGTCTCGGTCTTCATGCCCACAAGGTGCGCAGCCAAGACCGGACCCGTCGGTGATGTTCGGGAGCGCTACGAACCAGTCAGACGAGCGTCTGGTCCGTGCCCCACGAACCGACTCAAAGTGGAGGGTTTCTGGTGGATGGATCAATTCTCAAAAACTTTCAGGCCCGGGATTCGCACTGAATCCCGGGCCTGATTTGGTAGCGGGGGCAGGATTTGAACCTGCGACCTCTGGGTTATGAGCCCAGCGAGCTACCGAGCTGCTCCACCCCGCGTCGGTGAAGAGAACATTACGCGAGGGCCCCAAACAGGACCAAATCGTCAATCCTTCTCGGTCGGCCTGTCCAACAACGCCGCCGCCTGATCGATGAACTCGCGAGCCTTCTCCAACTCGGCCACCCAGCCGGCGGTGTCGCCCTTGCGCTGCAACTCGTCCGCCCGGGCGTACGACGCGACGGCCTGGTCGAGCAGGCGGCGCACCTGCGGGGAGAAGCTTGCCCTGCGGAATGTCGGTGCCCTCTGGCAGCGTCTCCTCCGACGACACATCGAGCACCTGCCGCAACGCCCCGTCGAGCGTTTCGGAGATCCCGACCTTGCCGTCGTAGTAGACCAGCACGAACGTCAAGATCAGCGGACTCGACGAGGAGGTGTCGCGTGCGGCGTAGAGGGGCTGCACATACATGAAGCCGTCGTCCACCGGGATAGTCAGGAGGTTGCCATAACTCGGCTTGATGTCCGCCGAGGTGAACTTGAAGATCTCGTCGCGCACGGACTCGTTGGAGCGCATCTCGTTAGAGACCAGACTCGGCCCCGGTGGCGCGTCGGCGAGTGGCACTTCGAGCAGCCTGAGCTTGCCGAAGTTCTCCGGGTCGGTGGCATCGGAGTCGACACTCATGAAGCCGACCAGCGCCTCGGGGCCGGAGTCCTTCTTCAACGGCCGGAACACCGAGGTCATCGACCAGACCGGGTCGACCGAGCCGGTGCCGGCAGCCGCGTCCACGAACAGGCGGTACGGCGGCTGCTGGCGGTTCTTGTCCTCGGGATCAGGCGAGACCTGCCAACGAGACGACTGCTCGAAGTACTCACGCGCATCATCCACGTGATAGCGGCCGAACTGATACCGCTGCACCTTGAACAGGTCCTCGGGATAGCGCAGGTGCGCGAGCAACGACTCTGGGATCTCGGAGCGATCCTTGACGACGCCCGGGAACGCAGCCCGCCACGCCTTCAGGATCGGGTCCTCCTCGTCCCAGGCATACAGCGTGACGGTGCCGTCGTACGCGTCGACCGTCGCCTTGACCGCCTGGCGCATGTAGTTGATCTCGTCGGTCGGCAACGTCTGGAAGCCCGACGGCGTCGTCAGCGCGTCATCGGTCATCGAGGCGAACGACCCCAACTGCGCCTGCGGGAACTTGTTGGTCATCGTGTAGCCGTCCAGGATCCACACGATCTTGCCGTCGATCACCGCCGGATACGGATCGGAGTCGAGCGTGAGCCACGGCGCGGTCTTGCGCACCATGTCGGCCGGATGCCGGTCGAAGAGGATCTTGGAGTTCTCGTGGACCCGCTCCGACAGCACGATCTTGGGTTCGCCGAACTTCATCGCGAACAGCACCTTGCGCCACAGCGAGCCCACCTCGACGCCGCCCTGACCCTCGTACGTCGTAGTGCCGGCGACGCCGCCACCGGCCACATCGAGTTCGCGATCCTCACCACCGGGAGCCTTGCCGACGATGGAGTACGACGGGCTCCGCTCACCGAAGTAGACCCGCGGCTCATAACCGTCGGGCGAGAGGTCGCTCAGCGCCCGCTCCCCCGCCTCCTGGCCCTCGGCCCACTGCACCGTGCCGCCCTGGGTCTTGTTGTCGAGCGGACGCTGGTTGGCGTACGCCGCGATCACGCCGTTGCCGTGGGTGTAGACGGTGTGCAGGTTGGACCAGTTGCGGCTGCTCTCGTCGAGCCCGGACTGGTCGAGCTCGCGTACGCCCAACGCCAGCGCGCGCACCCTGCCGTCCAGCAGATATCGGTCGACGTCGAGGACCGGAGCGACCGCGTAGTACGCCCGGATCTGCTGCTCCTGCTCGAAGCTGCGCTGGACGAGCAACGGATCCACGATCGGCAGCGAGGACGTCTGGGAGGCGATATCGCGATAGCGAGAATCCTGGGCGACCTTGCCGGCATACTCGGTCGTTTCGACGGAGTCGATGCCGTACGCCAACCTGGTCGCCTCCATGTTGCGCGCGATGTAGGGCGCTTCCTTGTCGCCGGGCGACGGGTTGACCGAGAGCTGCTGCAGCAGCCCCGGCCAGATCAGGCCGAGCAGCACCGAGGAGACGAACATCAGCGCCAGACCGGTGGCGGGCAGACGCCAGGTGCGCTGCCGGATGTTGGCGAAGAACAGCAACGCACAGATCACCGCGATCCCCGCGAGGATCTCGCGAGCGGGCACCACCGCGTGCTCGTCGGTGTAGTTCATCCCCGTGATCAGCGAACCGCGCGCGCTGAGCACGTCGTAGCGGCCCAGCCAATAGTCGACGCCCTTCAGCAGCACGAAGATGCCGAGCAGCACCGACAGTTGCACCTGCGCAGCCGGGCTGAGCCGATCGCGTGACGACTGCAACCTGATGCCGCCGAAGAGGTAATGCACGCCCAGGGCGAACAGGAACGACAAGACTGCGACCGCCATCAGGAAGTCCACGATGAACTGCCACCACGGGAGGTCGAAGACATAGAAGCCGGCATCGCGGCCGAAGTACGGATCCTCGGTGCCGAACGAGCCGCCATAACGCCACAACAGATAACCACGCCACTGACCCGCTGCGCTGAGCCCGGCGAAGCTGCCGACCACCAGGGCGAAGATGCCCATCAACCAGGTGCGTACGGGAACCACCGCATCGCGGTAGCGAGCCAGGCCGAGCTGGTCCGGGGTCGAGGGCCGAAACAGCGGGCGCGCACGGTAGGCGATCAGCATGCTCGCCCCGACGGTCAGCGCCATCACAGCGCCGAAGATCAAGAACAACCCGACCCGGGTCCACAACATCGTGCCGAAGACCGACTCGAAGTCGACCGAGTCGAACCACAACTTCTCGGTCCACAACGTCGACATCCCGCTGAGCAGCAGGAACGCCATGACCAGGAGCCCCGCGGTCACACCCAGCGCGCGTGGTCTGGTCGGCCGGGGTGCGGGTGCGGGTGCGGGTGCTCGCAGACTCACGCCGAGCCCTCCTCGTCGTCTTGCAAGGTGGCCCGCAGCGCGATCACCAGGTTGGGCACCAGATCCTCGCCCACCACCACGGATTCGGGCTCATCGTGAGAGCGCAGCCGCAAGGCACAGTGCGCCGCACCGTCGCGCGTCACGCCAGCCACGATGCGTACCTCTTCGCGGTCCGGGTGCTCACGGGCGAACACCTCGGCCTCCTCGGGGTCCTCCGGGATCTGTCCGTCGGTGGCCGGGGGCAACACGATCCGTTCGACGACCGCTGCAGCCCCCACGACCGCGGGTGGCCAGATGATCGTGGCCAGGACTTCTTCCAGCACTTCGCCGGGCGCCAAGCCCTCCTGCTCGATCGGGGTCAGACCCGTCGCGTCGACACCGAGGCCGAGTGCGTCGGCAAGCTCGGGCTGCTCAGCGAGCAACTGTGCGGTCTCGACGAGCGCGAACAACGCCGAGGGTCGGTCCCAGCCGAGGTCCGCGACGTGGGCCTCGATCTCCTCGACCGCACGCGGAAGGTGGTCGCCGGCGCTCATGACGCGGCCTTGATGTCCGCCGCGGTGCACATCGGCAAGGAGGCGTCGTTGTCCGCGGTCCACTTCTCGACGCTGGCCACCGCGTCATGCATCGTCGTCGCCTTGACCAGCACCATGTTCTCGTTCAGCCCTTCGTCTTCGGCTTGCGCCGCCTCGTCGCAATTGTCGGGGGGGACGAAGAACAGGCTCGCACCCGCGTCTCGCGCCGCCACAATCTTCTGGGCGATCCCCCCGATGGGTCCTACCTTGCCCGACTCGTCGATCGTGCCGGTCCCCGCAACCACCTGGTCGTCGGTCAATGACCCCGGAGTCAGAGTGTCGTAGATAGCCAAAGAGAACATCAGACCGGCACTCGGCCCGCCGATGTTGGGCGGAATGTTGACGTGCACGTCGAACGGAAACTCATAACTGGGGCCGGGCACGATGCCCATCTTCGCCTTGCCCTCGACTGCCACCGTGTCCACCTTGACCGTCAGCGGCTTGCCGTCGCGCAAGATCTCCAAAGTGACCTGATCGCCGGGTCGCACGTCCTTGACCGCCGTCAGCACCTGCTGGGGGCGACGGATCCGCTTGCCCTGCACGCGTACGAGTTGGTCGCCGACCTTCAACGCACCGTCGGCCGGCATCCCGGTCGTGACTTCCTGGACCTTCGTGGCGATCGGCAGGTCGTACCCCATCTCCCGCAGCGCCGCCGCCACCGCGAGGTCCTGGCTGCTGACCATCTGCAGCGCCGATTCGCGGCGTGCCTCGTCGCGGGTCTCGTCGGGGCGATAGATCGAGGCGTACGGATAGACGGCCTGTTCGTCGTCGAGGTATGCACCCAGCACCTGGAAGATGTTCACGCGCGCACCGGGCTGACTGACGTACACGGTCGTCATCCGCAGTTGCCCGTCGTCGCGGTAGGTCTTGTGTCCGGTCACGGAGATGATCTCCTTGCCGTCCTGCTGTCCGAGCACATCGGTGGTCAGACCCGGTGCATACGTGACGTAGGGCATCGGCAACAGCAACGCCGCGATCCACAGCGCCAAGAACAGCGGGAACCCGATCAGCAGCGTCCAGGTCTTGGGCAGCAGACCCCGGCGCGCCTCACTCACGCGCGCAAGCCTCTCACTGCCCCCGAAATTCGAGCAGTTCAGGCCGCGCCCGCGCGGTCCTCGCGGGTGCGCCGGACCGCGATCCCGGTGCTGCGCTCGCGTTGTGACACCGGCCTGACATCACGGCGTACGCGTGAATCGCGCTCCATCGCCGCGGCGAACTTGACCAGCCGCTCCTCGCGGTCGGCCTCGTCGGTCCGATCGCGTCCATGCCAGGACACCCAGACCATGGACAGGCAGGTCGCGACCAGGGCCGGCACCAGCCAGAGGAGGATAGTCACGTTGCGAGGTTAGGGGCTTGGGAACGTACGCGGGGGCAGGCGCGCGGAACCTAGGGGGTGCCGACCCACTCGTCGTCGCCGTCGGTGAACCGCTGGTGCTTCCAGATCGGCACCTCGGACTTCAAGGTGTCGATCAGCGCCTTGGATGCCTCGAACGCCTCACCACGATGCGAAGCCGTGGTCGCCACGATCACCGCCGTGTCACCGATCGCCAAAGTGCCGACCCGGTGCACGGCCGCCACGCCATGCACGTCGTACGCCCGCCCGATCCGTTCGCAGACCTCGCGCAGCTTCGCCTCGGCGGTGGGGTGCGCCGAATACTCCAGCCCCTCGACGTCGCGCCCACCATCGTGATCGCGCACTCGCCCCACGAACAGGGTGAGCCCACCGGAGGCCTCGTCGTCGAGGGCACCGATCACCTCGTCGGCAGCCAACGGGGTCTCGCGCAGTGCCACCAGTCGTACGACGCTCATGTGGGCGAGCCTAATCGTGACGGTGTTCTCGAGAGGGTGGGAACGAATCCGAGGCGCAGGTAGTTTGGTGGACATGAGCAACAACCCCGGCGACGACGACTCCCCCGAGCGCGGACCCGACGACAACAACCCCTTCAAGGGCACCCCGTTCGAGGGGCTTTTCGGTCCCGGAGGAATGGGCGCCGGTGGCCAAATGCCCGACCTCTCCGCGATCCTGGGCGCCCTGGGTGCACCAGGGGCGCCCGGCGCGCAGTTCGACCTCGGCAAGCTGTTCGCCCAGATGCAGTCGATGATGCAGCCGCACGACGGCCCGGTGAACTGGGACGCGGCGCTCGACATGGCGCGCAAACAGATCAAACAGCCCGACCCGTCCGTGTCCGCGTCCGCACAGGCGGACGTGGCGGATGCGCTGCGGCTGGCCGACCACTGGCTGGATACCGCGACCGACTTCCCCAGCGGCATCACCAGCAGCACCGCCTGGTCGCGCGCCGAGTGGCTGGTCAACACCGCCGACGTCTGGAAGGTGCTGGTCGAACCGGTGGCCGCTTCGGCGACCGACGCGCTCGGTGACGCCCTGCCTGAGGAGGCTCGCGCGATGGCTGGTCCGTTGCTCGGCATGATCAAGCAGGCCAGCGGCGGGATGGTCGCCGGTCAGGTCGGCGCCGGCCTCGGCGCGCTGGCGGGTGAGGTGCTGGGGGCTTGCGAGATCGGCATCCCGCTGGGCGCTCCCGGCCGTGCTGCTCTCGTCCCGGCCAACGTCGCCGAGTTCGCCGCCGATCTGGACGACGTGACCGAGGAGGACGTACGCCTCTATCTCGCGCTGCGTGAGGCCGCCCACCAACGCCTCTTCGCCGGCGTTCCCTGGCTACGTGACCACCTGATCGGCGCGATCCGCGACTACGCCACCGGCTCGCAGATCAACACCAGTGCGATCGAGGACAAGATGCGCGGCCTCGACATGTCCAACCCGGCCGCGATGCAGGAGATGTTGTCGGGCGGCATGTTCGACCTCGAGGACTCTCCCGCCCAACAGGCCGCGCTCGGTCGCATCGAGGTGACGCTGGCGCTGATCGAGGGCTGGGTCGACGAGGTCGTCAGCCAGGCCACGGCCGAGCGGATGCCTGCCGCCACCAAGTTGCAGGAGGCCGTACGCCGTCGCCGCGCCGCGGGCGGTCCCGCCGAGGAGACCTTCGCCTCCCTGGTCGGCCTCGAACTGCGCCCGCGACGCCTGCGCGAAGCTTCCACCTTGTGGGGCTCCCTGCGTACGCGTCAGGGCGCCGAAGCACGCGACGGCGTCTGGATGTCGCCGCACCTGCTGCCCACCGCCGAGGACCTCGACGACCCCCTCGGCTTCCGTGAGGGCGCCACGGCGATCGACTCGCTCAGCGACGCAGACTTCGAGGCAGGCCTCAACGCGATCCTCGACGAGGGCATGGGCGGCGCGTCCGGTCCCGAGGTCCCCAAGGAGTGAGCGCTCTGCACGCCGATGGCCTCGCGGCGTTGCGCCGCTGGTCGGCGCCCACCGCTGCGCAGGAGGCGTTGCAAGAGCGGTTTGTACGACATCTCGCGGTGCATCCGAGCGGGATGAGGCGCGACTGCTTCCCCGACCACATCACGGCCGGGGTGCTGGTGTTGTCGGCAGACGGCGACGAGGTGCTGCTCAACCTGCACAGGAAGGCGCGGCGCTGGTTCCACTTCGGCGGGCACTGCGAGGCGCAGGACGCATCGTTGCGTGGCGCTGCCCTACGCGAGGGTGTGGAGGAGTCCGGACTGGTCGACCTGGTCTTGTCGGCCGAGCCCCTGCAACTGTCCGAACACACCGTGCCGTTCTGTGATCCGCGTGGCCCGGTGCAGCATCTGGATGTGCGCTACGCAGCACTGGCCGGGCCCGGTGCTGAGCACGCGACCAGCGAAGAGTCACTGGACGTACGTTGGTGGCCGGTGCGCGCGCTGCCCGACCTGGAGCCGGAGATGCACGACCTGATCGCGCTCGCGCAAGGTCACCTGCTCGGCTGAGTCACTCGACGTCCCCCGGCGGCGGGTCCAGTTTTGCCGCTGCCGACCAGCCCTCGAGAAAGCCCTTGGCTCGTTCGGCTCGGGGATAACGGTCCACCCACGCCCAGAAGTCGGCGTTGTGGCCGCGCTCCAACAAGTGGGCGAGTTCGTGCACCAGCACGTAGTCCACGACCCAACTGGGCATCTCCTGCAACCGCTGAGACAACCGGATCGATCGCTCCCCCGGCGTACACGATCCCCACCGGGCACGCTGATTGGTCACCCACCGCACCGACGCCGGCTCTGCCAACCCGCCCAGATATTCGTCGCTGAGCCGCCGTGCGCGCGCCAGCAACTCCTCGTCGCTGGGGCGCTTGCGACTCTCCGGCGGCCTCCAGTCGCTTGACCATGTCCTCGATCCACTCCCGCTCCTGGGCCTTGGTCAGGCTGGCCGGCATCAGCACCACGATCTGATCGCCGTCGCGGTAGGCCGACACGGTGCGCTTGCGCCGCTTCGAACGGCGTACGACGATCTCCGGCTCGGCCATGCCTGTGCACGTTAGCCGGACTCGCCGACACCTGTGCGCGGCCCACGCCAGCAGACGTTCCCGCGGCCAGGTGTTCACGATCCGTGCAGGATCGATCCCCGCGGCTTCCGCGCGTTCGCAGCCGTAGTCGAGCATGTCCAGTTGCCCCGGAGCGTGGGAGTCGGAGTCGATCGAGAACAGGCAACCCACGTCGCGGGCCAGTTCGAGCAGCGGCGTGGGTGGATCGCGTCGCTCGGGACGCGAATTGATCTCGACTGCGACGTCGTGGTCGCGACAGGCCTCGAACACCGCGCGAGCGTCGAACTCGCTCTGCGGCCGGGTGCCGCGATTGCCCATCACCATCCGCCCGGTGCAGTGGCCCAGCACGTTGGTGAACGGGTTGCGTACGGCCCCGATCATCCGACGCGTCATCGCCGTGGACTCCATCCGCAGCTTGGAGTGGACGCTGGCCACTCGTACGTCCAGACGCGCCAGCATCTGGTCGGTCTGGTCCAGGCTGCCGTCGTCGAGGATGTCGACCTCGATGCCCTTGAGCAACGTGAAGCCTCCGTCCAGATGGTCGTTGACGGCCTCGATGACGTCGAGTTGTCGGGCCAGACGCTCGGCGCTGAGTCCGCGGGCGACCTTGAGCCGCGGCGAGTGGTCGGTCAGTACGAGGTATTCGTGACCCAGTTCCAGCGCCGTGAACGCCATCTCCTCGATCGGCGAGCCACCATCGGACCAGTCCGAGTGGGAGTGCAGATCTCCGCGCAGTTTCGCGCGCAACTCTCGCCCTCCGGGAGCCAACAGGCCCGGCGGTCTGCTCCAGTTTGGAGAGCCGATCAGGCACTCGACCGGCTACGACATCGGCAATGACGGCTGCCGTGCTCGCCCCGATCCCGGCCAACTGGGTCAGGGTGCCGCCCGCGGCGCGCGCGGCCACTTCGTCCGTGTCCAGCGGCAAGATCACCCGCGCGGCGTTGCGGAAGGCCTCGATCCGGCGAGATTCC
>JBAOIH010000001.1:1500000-1645000 GCA_037045645.1 Nocardioides sp. | reverse complement strand
AGGACCGGTTAGACCCTTCGGGGTCGAAGCTGAGAATTTAAGCCCCAGTAAACGGCGGTGGTAACTATAACCATCCTAAGGTAGCGAAATTCCTTGTCGGGTAAGTTCCGACCTGCACGAATGGAGTAACGACTTGGGCGCTGTCTCAACCATGGACTCGGCGAAATTGCACTACGAGTAAAGATGCTCGTTACGCGCGGCAGGACGGAAAGACCCCGGGACCTTTACTATAGTTTGGTATTGGTGTTTGGTTCGGCTTGTGTAGGATAGGTGGGAGACTGTGAAACCTCGACGCCAGTTGGGGTGGAGTCAACGTTGAAATACCACTCTGGTCGTACTAGATATCTAACCTCGGACCGTGATCCGGTTCAGGGACAGTGCCTGATGGGTAGTTTAACTGGGGCGGTTGCCTCCTAAAATGTAACGGAGGCGCTCAAAGGTTCCCTCAGCCTGGTTGGCAATCAGGTGTCGAGTGTAAGTGCACAAGGGAGCTTGACTGTGAGACAGACATGTCGAGCAGGGACGAAAGTCGGAACTAGTGATCTGGCCACGGCATGTGGAAGCGTGGTCACTCAACGGATAAAAGGTACCCCGGGGATAACAGGCTGATCTTCCCCAAGAGTCCATATCGACGGGATGGTTTGGCACCTCGATGTCGGCTCGTCGCATCCTGGGGCTGGAGTAGGTCCCAAGGGTTGGGCTGTTCGCCCATTAAAGCGGCACGCGAGCTGGGTTTAGAACGTCGTGAGACAGTTCGGTCCCTATCCGCCGCGCGCGCAGGAAACTTGAGAAAGGCTGTCCCTAGTACGAGAGGACCGGGATGGACGAACCTCTGGTGTGCCAGTTGTTCCGCCAGGAGCACGGCTGGTTAGCTACGTTCGGAAGTGATAACCGCTGAACGCATCTAAGCGGGAAGCACGTTTCAAGATAAGGTTTCCCACCCCCATTGAGGGGTTAAGGCCCCCACCAGACTAGTGGGTTGATAGGCCGGAGGTGTACAGCAGCAATGCCCAGCCGACCGGTACTAATAGGCCGAGGGCTTGCCCCCAAACACAAACAAACCCGCGCAACGTAACAAACACAACCAAGAAACTCGCGTCCCTATACAAAATCTGAAACAACAAACCCAACCCCCCGGCCAATACCCCGGGGGGACCACAACAAGAATGGGATAGTTGAATAGAGTTACGGCGGCCACAGCGAGAGGGAAACACCCGGACCCATCCCGAACCCGGAAGTTAAGCCTCTCAGCGCCGATGGTACTGCAACCGAGAGGCTGTGGGAGAGTAGGACGCCGCCGAACACACACCACGCTGTAGCGGGCCCACACGGGCCCGCTACACGCAATTTCGGTGGCAAATCTTGGGGCCTTCGTCGCTCCCAGATGCTGATGGGAGCCACTTCTTCTCCACAGTCCGGCCTTTGCGCCCAGTTGTCCACAGGGTCGGTTCCCGATCGGTGGCATTGTCGGTGACTTTCGGCAGTGTCTTCGGCCAGGAGGTGCGAGATGACAGCACAGGTGGAAGAGCAGGTGTTCGACAATGCCGTGAGCCTGCGGGGTCGAGTGGCGGCAGCGCCCGAGGAACGGGATCTGCCCTCGGGAGATCGATTGATCACGTTCCGGATCGTGGTGCCTCGCGAGCCGCGCTCGCGGCGGGGGCGTCCGGGACCTTCGGTGGACACCTTCGATTGCTGCGCCTGGAGCAAGGCATCCCAACGCAAGGTGCTGACCTGGCAAGCCGGTGACGTCGTTCAGGTGCACGGGCGGTTGCGACGCCGGTTCTTTTCGACCGGGGCGGGGAAGGGCTCGAGAGTGGAGGTGGAGATGAGCCAGGGCAAGATCATTCGTCGAGCGAGCGCATAAGGACACCGACGCTGGGCTTGGGCTGGAACGAGGTCGCCTTTTGCGGCAGCAACCGATCATGGGTGACGGCATCGCGGACCTGATCGAAGGTCGGCGCCGGCAAGATGACGGCCACTGCTCGACCGCGCCGTGCGCCTTGGAGCGCGGACTCTACCGAGTGGTGGTAGTCGACGCTGGTGGGTGCGGGCGCGAGAGCAGACAGGAGTTCGTCGTGGAGAACTCCCACCGCAATCTGTCCTGGCAGCAGGGCGAGCCGGAGGATCGCCCAACTCCTCGAATCGCTCACAACCACGCAGTCGGGGCTGAGCACTTCAAGCGCCCGCTCGCGCGATCGGATCTCCAGGCGGTGGGGAGTGCCCGCGACAGCATCGCCGAGCGTGGCCAGATCCACGCCGTGCAGCACCCGGTGGATGGCTCCGAGGAAGAGGGGAGTGTCAGCCTGGTCGACCAGCATGGCCAGTCCGAAATCCCAGCCGGTACCCGGGTGCTCTGCCTGAAGGCGCAGATACGCGGTGTAGCGGTGGTGTCCGTCCGCGATGATCGCCTGCGTCTTGGCGATGATGCGCTGCAACGCCTGGAGGTCGGACTCGCCGCGGATAGCCCACACGCGGTGCTGCTGGCCGGCGCGATCTTGGAACTGATGCAGCGGCGATTCCTTGGTGATCTCGTCCATCCAGCCGCGCAGACGGGCGCGCCCCTGATGCACCAGTAGGATCGGCGCAGGGTTGATCCGCATCTCAGCCATCCGGC
This sequence comes from Nocardioides sp., assembly GCA_037045645.1. Classification (NCBI taxonomy): domain Bacteria; kingdom Bacillati; phylum Actinomycetota; class Actinomycetes; order Propionibacteriales; family Nocardioidaceae; genus Nocardioides; species Nocardioides sp. Next base: position 1,642,386 of record JBAOIH010000001.1, on the reverse strand, counting down.
TGGCCAGCTGTTCCGACTGAGTCTGATACACGCCCTCGTGGGGAAAGACCGCGCGTTCGTTGTGGGAACGTGCCCGCCGAGACAGTGGGATCAGGCCGACCAGACCCCGCACGGTAAGGCCGTCACCGGAGTATTCGTGCACGTACACGGCGGGCGACCGGTCGCGCAGGATGCGTCCTTGGGCCTGCCAGCGCAGGAGGCGAGCAGCCACGTCACGATAGGGTCGGGCTGTCGCGCGGGCGGCAGCATGTTCGCCGACCTTGGTCGGAGAGATCGTCAGGCCGACAAAAGGCAGCAATGTCAGTGGAGAGGCCAGGTACGGCGGCGTCTGCGTCGCCATGGACTCCATCGCAGCATCGTACGGGGTGCCAACAACGCCGGGTCCCGGTGGCACGAAAGGCAGTGAGTCGGGTGTTGAAGGCGAGCGAGGGTCCGCTGATCGAGGGCTTCGATCTGGTCATGTTCGACCTCGACGGCGTCGTCTATGTGGGTGATGGCCCGGTGGCCCACGCCGCCGAAGCAATCGCCGAGGTCCGCGGGGGGAACACCTCGGTGGCCTACATCACCAACAACGCGTCTCGTCCACCGGCCGATGTGGTCGACAAACTCGAGCGGGTGGGAGTGGTGGCGACCCCGGACGAGGTCGTCACGTCAGCGCAGGCGGTGGCCCACCTGTTGGTGAACGACTTCGGCACCGGGTCTCGAGTTGCCGTGCTCGGGGGGAGCGGTTTGAAGGAGGCGCTGTCGGCCGAGGGGTTACAGGTCTGCGGCGTCCAGGAAGACGACGTGGTCGCAATGGTGTCGGGCTACGGCCCGGACGTGTCCTGGGGCGACATCATGCACGCCGCCGTGCGCATCCGAGAGGGGCTGCCGTACTACGCCAGCAATGCCGATCGGACCATCCCGACAGCCTTCGGAGTCGCGCCCGGCCATGGGGTACTTGTCGATCTGTTGAGGAAGTTCGGTGAGGCAGAAGCCAAGATCGCCGGCAAGCCCGCCCGCCCGTTGTTCGACGAGACGCTGGAACGGATCGCGTCGCACCGACCGTTGATGGTGGGCGACCGTCTGGACACCGATATCCAAGGCGCCGTCCAGGCTGAGATTCCGTCGCTTCTCGTCCTCACTGGAGTCACGGGCATCACGGAACTGCTGACCGCCGGACCGGGCGAGCGTCCGACTTATCTGGCCGTCGACCTGCGCGGATTGCTCGACTCTCATCCTCACGTTGAGCGTGAGGGTGAGGCTTTCCGGGTCCGCGGATGGTCGGCACAGGTGACGCAGGGCCGCCTCGTCGTCACGGGTCGAGGCGCCGCTGACGACTGGTGGCGGGCTGCGGCCGAGGCCGGGTGGGCACACCTCGACGCGTCCGGCGAGCCGGCGGCCTTCGACGGTAGTGTGCCGACATGAGTCAGCCGCAGGATTCCTCCGACCAGGAAGCGTCGGCGTCCGCAGCACACGCGGGAGTCGATGACGCGCTTGCCCGCCTCGCCGAGCTCGACGAGTTGTCGGTCTCGGAGCACGCTGCAGTCTTCGAGGAGATCCACCAGACGCTGCGGCGTACCTTGCGCGGCGACGACTCTGGAGGCGTGCACACCGACGGCGTTGCCGCCGACAGCGTTGCCGCCGACAGCGTTGCCGCCGACGGCCCCCGCTCCCATAGCGCCCACTGACTTGGGTCCCCGACGTTTGCGGCTGGATGCCGAGTTGGTACGCCGTGGTCTGGCGCGTTCGCGAGAGCACGCCAGCGAACTGATCGGTGCCGGACAGGTCAAGGTGTCCGGGACAGTGGCCCACAAGCCCGCGACCGGCGTCACGACAGATGTCGCCATCGTGGTCACGGCCGATCCGGACCGTGTCGAGTACGTCTCCCGGGGCGGACACAAACTCCAGGGAGCACTCACGGCCTTCGGGCCGCGCGGCTTGCTGATCGCTGGACGCAGATGCTTGGACGCGGGTGCCTCGACCGGCGGCTTCACTGATGTGCTGCTTCGGCACGGTGCCGGTGAGGTGGTCGCGGTGGATGTGGGCTACGGCCAGCTTGCCTGGCCGCTGCGCGCGGACGAGCGCGTTCGTGTCCACGACCGCACCAACATCCGCGACCTCACCGTGGAACTCATCGGCGGCCCGGTGGACGTCGTGGTCGGGGACCTGTCGTTCATTTCGCTTCGACTCGTGCTCCCCGCCCTGTCTCGGGTCACAGCGACCGAGGGTGACATGGCGTTGATGGTCAAGCCACAGTTCGAGGTCGGCAAGGATCGAGTGGGCAAAGGTGGAGTCGTACGCGATCCGGTGCTGCGCGCCGAGTCCGTCGGCGAAGTCGTCCGAACTGCCGGCGAACTGGGTTGGGGACTGCAAGCGGTGGCGACGAGTCCGTTGCCCGGGCCGTCCGGCAACGTCGAGTTCTTCATCTGGCTCAGGCACGCACCACCGCTGGTCGGTGACGATGAGATCCGGGCCGAAGCAGAGCGCACCGCCACACTGTCGGCGTCTGGTGAGAGGCTGGAGCCATGACGGTGCGCGGAGAGGACATGCTGCTTGGCCGCACGGTGTTGCTGCTGGCGCATACCGGACGAGACGATGCGCGTGACGCGGCGGCTCGTACGCTCGCAGCTCTCCTCGGCGCGGGCCTGACCGTCCGGATGACGACCGACGACGCGGCCTCGCTTGGTGTCGACGGCCAGGTTGAACTCACCGACTCGCTAGACGATGCCGGTCAGGGATGCGAACTGGCCCTGGTCATCGGAGGCGATGGCACGATCCTTCGCGCGGCCGAAGTGACCCACGCCAGCGGCACCCCGTTGCTGGGTATCAACCTCGGCCATGTGGGTTTCCTTGCCGAAGCCGAAGCCGAGGATCTCGACAGCGTCGTCTCGGCAGTGATCGAGCGTCGCTACGAGATCGAGGATCGACTGACTGTCGACGTCACCGTCTGGCACGACGGCGAGGTCGTGCTGCGCAGCTTCGCCCTCAACGAGGCAAGCGTCGAGAAGGCGGCCCGTGAGCGGATGCTCGAGGTGGTCGTCGAGATCGATGACCGGCCGGTCTCACGCTGGGGTTGTGATGGCGTGGTGTGCGCGACGCCGACTGGGAGCACCGCCTACAACTTCTCCGCCGGCGGCCCGATCGTCTGGCCGGGAGTGCAGGCGCTGCTGATGGTCCCGATCAGCGCGCACGCGTTGTTCGCGCGGCCGATGGTGGTGTCGCCGACTTCTACGTTGGCGATCGAGGTGCTGTCGCGCACGTCTGCGTCCGGTGTGCTCTGGTGCGACGGACGGCGAGCCGTCGACCTGCCACCCGGGGCTCGGATCGAGGTCCGTCGCGGGGCGACCCCCGTACCGCTGGTGCGACTCCACCCGGCGCCCTTCGCGGACCGGTTGGTGGCCAAGTTCGACCTGCCTGTGCAGGGGTGGCGCGGTGCGGCCGAGCGCCGCCGAGAACAACGCAGGAGCGCGGAGACGTGATCGAGGAACTCCGGATCACCGACCTCGGAGTGATCGAGTCGTCGACGCTGCCGCTGGGGCCCGGGCTGACCGTGGTTAGCGGTGAGACCGGCGCAGGCAAGACGATGATCGTCACGGCTCTGGGCCTGTTGTTGGGGGGCCGTGCGGACTCCGGCGGCGTACGCACCGGAGCGCGTCAGGCGCGGATCGAGGGGATCGTGGCGGCTCGTTCCCTGGCACTGATCCGACCAGGGGTCGAAGGACTGGGCGGAGTCGTGGAGGACGAGGGCGTCCTGCTCGCTCGCCATGTCGCGGCGGAAGGCCGCTCTCGTGCATTCGTGGGTGGTGCTGCGGTGCCGATCGCGGCCCTGGCTGAGCTCACTGCCCCCATCGTCGCCGTCCATGGTCAGTCCGATCAGCACCGGTTGGTGCGACCACAGGCCCAACTCGACGCTCTCGACCACTTCGGTGGGGTGGCGTTGCAGAAGACTCTCGGTGCCTACGTCGAGACGTACGACCGCCTCGTCGCTGCTGAGGCCGAGTTGCGTGAACTCGTGGACCTGGCCCGGGAGAGGGCACGCGAGGCCGATCTGCTGCGTTTCGGGCTCGGCGAGATCGCAGCGTTGGCGCCCGAGTCCGGGGAGGATGTCAGGCTCGCGCAGGAGGAGTCGCGACTGGGACACGCCGACACGCTGCGCACCCACACCGAAGCGGCCCGCGAAGCGCTGAGCAGCGAGCGCGAGGCCCCGGACGCGCTCGGCGCGGTGGCCGCGGCACGTCGGGTGTTGGAGGCCGTACGCGAGCATGATGCGGAGGTGGCCGGGCTAGCCGAGCGGCTGGCCGAGGTCTCTTATCTGCTCTCCGACCTGGCGGCCGACGTGGCCTCGTACGCCGCCGACGTCGACGTCGACCCGGCAAGGCTTGCCGCCGTGTCCGAGCGGCGCGCCGGACTCACCGCACTGCAACGCAAGTACGGCGACACCATCGAGGACGTGCTGCGTTGGAGCGAGGACGCCGCGCGCCGACTCGTCACACTCGACGACTCCGACACCCGGATCGAGACGCTGCGCGCCGAGCGGGCGGCATTGCGTACGCAGTTGGGCGCTGCGGCGGGGGAGTTGTCGCAGTTGCGGACCGACGCTGCGGCCGACCTGGCTGCCCGGGTCACAGAGGAGATCAACGCGCTGGCGATGCCGCACGCGCGGCTCGCCCTGGTCGTACAACAACGCGACGTGACGACAGACGGACTCACCGTGGGGTCACGCGAGGTCGCCTTCGGTCGGACAGGCGTCGACGAGATCGAGTTTCGTCTGGCCGCCAACCCCGGATCCGAGCCACGCTCCCTGGCCAAGACCGCATCCGGCGGCGAACTCTCCCGCGTGATGTTGGGACTCGAGGTCGTCTTGGCCGGCTCCGGTGACGTGCCGACGTTCGTCTTCGACGAGGTGGATGCCGGCGTGGGCGGACGAGCGGCGACCGAGATCGGTGCCCGGCTCGCGCGCTTGGCCAAGGACGCTCAGGTGCTGGTGGTCACCCACCTCCCTCAGGTCGCGGCCTTCGCGGATCGCCACGTGCTGATCGAGAAGTCCAGTGACGGTGTCGTCACCACCAGCGGGCTCACCGTGCTCGACGAGCCGGGACGCGTACGTGAACTCTCCCGGATGCTGGCCGGAGTCGAGGAGTCGGACAGCGCCCAGGCACACGCCGTCGAACTCCTGGAGGCCGCGCAATCGCGGTCGGCGCGCTGACCACGAAGACCTGTGACCTGTTGTAGGCTTGAAGCCCGTGAAGCCCTCCGGTAGCCGCGCTCCTGCCAAGCACATCTTCGTCACCGGGGGCGTCGCCTCCTCTCTCGGCAAGGGATTGACCGCGTCCTCTCTCGGCAACCTGCTCAAGGCACGCGGGATCCGGGTGACGATGCAGAAGTTGGATCCCTACCTGAACGTCGATCCCGGCACGATGAACCCGTTCCAGCACGGCGAGGTGTTCGTCACCAACGACGGCGCGGAGACCGACCTCGACATCGGCCACTACGAGCGGTTCCTCGACCGCGACCTGAGCGGCGACGCGAACGTGACGACTGGCCAGGTCTATTCCAACGTGATCGCGCGCGAGCGCCGGGGGGACTACCTCGGTGACACGGTGCAGGTCATCCCGCACATCACCAACGAGATCAAGGACCGCATCATCGGCATGGGCGGCGATGACGTCGACGTGGTCATTACCGAGGTCGGCGGCACGGTCGGCGACATCGAGTCGCTGCCGTTCCTGGAAGCAGCGCGCCAGGTGCGCCACGACATCGGGCGTGACAACTGCTTCTTCATCCACGTGTCGCTGGTGCCGTGGATCGGACCGTCGCAGGAGTTGAAGACCAAGCCCACCCAGCACTCGGTGGCTGCGTTGCGCTCGATCGGCATCCAGCCGGACGCGATCGTGTGTCGTTCAGACCGAGAACTCCCCGACGGGATCAAACGCAAGATCTCGTTGATGTGTGACGTCGACGAGGACGCGGTGGTGACGGCTGCCGATGCGCCTTCGATCTATGACATCCCCAAGGTGCTGCACCGCGAGGGGCTGGACGCGATCGTCGTACGCCGTCTCGACCTGCCCTGGCGCGACGTCGACTGGACCGACTGGGACGACCTGCTGCGCCGCGTACATCACCCCAACGAAGAGGTCACGGTCGCGCTGGTCGGCAAGTACATCGACCTGCCGGACGCGTACCTCTCGATCGCGGAAGCGTTGCGTGCGGGTGGATTCGCGCATGAGGCGAAGGTGCACCTGCGCTGGGTGCCGTCGGACGAATGTGAGACTCCTGAAGGCGCGGCACGGGCCTTGGCCGACGTCGACGCGGTGTTGGTGCCAGGCGGCTTCGGCATTCGCGGGATCGAGGGCAAACTCGGTGCCTTCACGCACGCGCGCACACATCTGCTGCCCACCCTGGGCATTTGTCTGGGTCTGCAGTGCATGGTGATCGAGTACGCCCGCAATGTCGCCGAGGTCACGGGCGCCGGTTCCACGGAGTTCGATCCGCAGACGACCGAGCCGGTGATCTCCACCATCGAGGAGCAGAAACAGTTCGTGGAGGGTGCTGGCGACCTCGGCGGCACCATGCGCCTGGGCCTGCAGAAGGCCCAACTCATCCCCGGCACGGTCGTGCATGCGACCTACGGCAGCGACGTGGTCGAGGAGCGACACCGTCACCGTTACGAGTTCAACGACACCTACCGCGACGCCCTGGAGCGGGCGGGCCTGGTCTTCTCCGGCACCAACCCGGAACTGGGGCTGGTCGAGTTCGTCGAGCTTCCTGCTGACGTCCACCCCTACTACGTCGCGACCCAGGCGCACCCGGAGTTGCGTTCGCGCCCGACTCGGCCGCATCCGCTATTCGCCGGGCTGATCGGTGCGGCCATCGAGCGTCAGCGCTCCGAGCGGTTCCCCCTCGATGAGTCGGGACTGCGCAGGACCTACGACGACGAGGCCTGACCCAGACCGACCCGGCACAGTCTGCGAGTCAGCGGGTGCGAGCAGTGAGGATCTGACGCAGCACGAAGGTCTGGGCACGCACCTGGTTCTTGGCGTACGCACTGATCGCATCGCCGCTCGTCGCGTGCTCGGCAGCGTCCGCGAAAGCCGCGTCGCCCACTCCTTGCGGATACATCGCGCGGATGACCACGCCCTGGTTGAGCAAGCCTCCGGCCATCCGGGTGAGTTCGTCGAGGTAGCGATAGGTGTACGGCTCCAGCAGCTCGTGCTGTGCCGACCGCCAGAACATCTGCCCCAACACGAGCGTCTCACGGCTCGCGGGGACCGAGCGATCCACGAAGAACGCCTTCCAGACCTCGTCCTTGGACTCGGTGTCCGGGGCCTGAGCCAGCACCATGAGGTGCCGGATGTGGGCGTCGGGATCCGGGTCGGCGGTCAGCAACGCGTCGGCGGCAGCACGATCGAGATCTCCCAGTTCGGCTCGGCGAGCAAGCATCCGCCAGGTGAGGTCGGTGTCGGTCGCCTTCGCGGCGGCCTCCTCCAGGATCGCCCAGTCTGCGTCACTGGTCGCACACTGGGCCAGCATCCGCAGGGCTGCCTGGCTGGCGTCGGGGCGGTCGACCTGGCGTACGCAGGCCTCGGCCAGCGCGGCCTTCAGTTCGGCTGACTCCGCCCCCGGAGCCCAGCGGTCGGCGAACAGGTAGCCCTGGCTCGCGAAACTCTCCGCGAGTCCTGCCACGGGCTCGCTCGCAAGTGCCTTGGTGGCCGCCTTCGCCGCGATTCGGGGGGCAAGTTCGCCGAGCAACAGCAACTGGGTCGCGGTGTTGATGACCACGGCGCGAGACAACGGGTCGGGCAGTTCGGCTACCCGGTCGAACATGATTTCCTGCGAGCGTGCGTCCGGGCGTACGACCGCGTAGGTGACGTCGCTGGAGTTGAGCAGATGCAACTCGCCGTCGAGCACGCCGACGTCCTGGGAGGAGCCGACGAGGGAGACTTCGGTGACCCCGGTGGCGCTCAGAGTGTCACCGACCGCGTAGTGGGCGATGTCGAACCGGTGCGGACGGGGGCCAGCCTCGTCCGGGGACTGCGCCGAGACCGTCGCGCCGTCCAGGCTGATCGCGTCCAGGCTGATCACGTCCGGGCCGGCTCGATCGAGCCACGCGGACGTCCACTCGGTCAGGTCCTGGCCCGCGGCAGCGGCGTACTCGTCCATCAGGTCGGAGAGTCGGGTGTTGCTCCACGCGTGCTTGGCGAAGTACGCCTGCAAGCCTGCGACGAACGCGTCCTCGCCGATGTAGGCCATCAGTTGGTGCAGGACGCTTTGGCCCTTGAGATAGGTGATCGCGTCGAAGTTGGCCAGCGCCACCGACACGTCGGGCACCTCGCCGCGGATGGGGTGGCGAGCCGGGCTCATGTCCATCTCGTACGCCTGCTTCTTGAAGCCGGCCAGGAAGGTCGCCCAGATGTCGTCGAATTGGGTCACGCGTCCCAGCGCCCAGCACGAGGCCCACGACGCGAACGCCTCGTTGAGCCACAGGTCGTCCCACCACTGCATCGTGACGAGATCGCCGAACCACATGTGTGCCATCTCGTGCAGGATGAACTCCGCGCGCGTCTCGCGCTGCATGTAGGAACCCGGCGTACGGAACAGTTGCGCATCGCCGTAGGTGACACAGCCCCAGTTCTCCATCGCGCCGCCGAGGTTGGGAACGAAGACCTGGTCGTAACGCTCCTGCGGGAAGGCAATCCCGAACTTGTCGGCGAAGAAGGCCAGGCTCTGCCGGGTCACCGTGACCATCTCGTCGAGATCGCGCTCCAAGTGGGGGATCAGCGACTGGCGACAGAAGAAGCCGAGGTCGTAGCCATCGTGCTGCTGGCGGATCTCGTGGAACGGGCCGGCGTTGACTACCACCACGTACGTCGAGAGCGGGGGAGTGTCGGGATAAGTCCACACGCGGCCGTCGCCGTCTGGCGCCTGCGTGATCGACTCGGGGGCGCCGTTGGAGGTCACCACCCACGACTCGGGTGCCGTGACGACGAATCGGTGTGGTGCCTTGAGGTCCGGCTGGTCGAAGCAGGCCCAGACCCGGCGCGCGTCGTCGGCCTCCAAGGAGGTCCAGACATAGACCAGCCCATCGGTCGGGTCGACCGTACGCAGGATGCCCTCGGCGGATCCGGTGTTGTGTTGCGACATCGACACCACCAGGGTGTTGTCTGCGGTCAGGCCGGACAGCGGGAGCCGACCACCGGCGTGGGTGGAAAGGTCGAGTTCCTGGCCATTGAGTTGCGCGGAGTGCACCTCACCCACCACGTCGACGAAGGTCGAGGCACCCGGCTCGGAGCAGGTGAATCGTACGGTCGAGACCGAACGCCAGACCTCTCCCTCCAGCAGGTCGCGCATGTCGACCTCGATGTCGTAGCGCTCGACGGACAGGATCTGCGAGCGGGCCTTCGCCTCGTCCTGGGTGAGGTAGAGGATCTGTTCGGCAGTCATGTCGGTCACAGTAGTGTCCGACCCGTGGACGAGCATCTGCGGGACGAACCGACAGCCTGGCCTGTCGATTCCTCGACCGACCACTACCGCACGGACTGGGTGATGGCGTTTCGTGAGGATCTGATCCGTCGGCCGGACGGTGTGGGCGGCAGCTTCGGACGGCTCGTCTTGGAACATCCCGGCGCTGTGGTGGTCCTGGCTTTGGATGATGAGCAGCGGGTGTGCTGCCTGAGGCAATACCGCCACCCCGCGCAGCGTACGTTCGTCGAACTCCCGGCAGGACTCCTCGACGCGGTCGACGAGGACCCGGTCGAGGCGGCGAAGCGGGAGTTGCGAGAAGAGGTGCAGTTGTCGGCAGCCACGTGGACGCCACTGCTGAGCACCTACTCCTCGCCCGGCATCACCAGCGAACTCCTGCACTACTACCTGGCCACAGACCTGACGCCTGCGGATCGCGGCGACTTCGAACTGCACCACGAGGAGATCGACATCGAGCCCTTCTGGGTGCCGTACGCCGACCTGCTCGCCGCGGTGCTGGACGGACGCCTGCAGGACGCACCGGTGGCGCTCGCGGTGTTGGCGGTCAAGGAGCGTGGCCTCCTTGGCTGATGCTGTGGCGCGCGCCGTGCGGACGTACTTGGACCACCTGTCGGTAGAGAGAGGCTTGGCCGACAACACCTTGAAGTCGTACGCACGCGACCTGCGCCGCTATCGCGGTTTCCTGGCGGGCCAGGGGATCGAGGATCTGGGCTCCGTGCAGGAAGCCACCATTACCGAGTTCTTGATGCGGCTGCGCGAGGGCGACCAGGAGCATCCTGCGTTGAGTGCGTCGTCGGCTGCTCGTACGGTCGTCGCGGTGCGCGGGTTCCACAAGTTCGCGGTCCTCGATGGCCTGGCCCAGGACAACCCGGCTGCGTCGGTCAAGCCGCCCTCGGCGGCCAAGCGACTGCCCAAGGCGCTGTCGCTGGCGGAGGTCGAGGCGATCCTGGCCGCTGCCGGGTCGGCTGATACGCCATTGGCATTGCGCGACCGGGCGTTGCTGGAGGTGCTGTACGGCACCGGCGCGCGCATCTCCGAGGCTGTCGGGCTCGACGTGGATGACGTCGATCTGGTCGACGGCGCGGTGCTGTTGCGCGGCAAGGGTGCCAAGGAGCGGATGGTGCCACTCGGGTCGTACGCCGCGGACGCGCTCGGCGCGTGGCTGACCCGAGGCCGCCCCGCGATCCTCGAGAAGGCTTCGGTCAGGGCCGCGCCTGGTGCCGCCGTCTTCCTCAATTCGCGAGGCGGTCGGCTCTCGCGCCAGTCTGCCTGGGCGATCCTGGTCGGTGCGGCCGATCGGGCTGGCGTGGACAAGGACGTCTCGCCGCACACGCTGCGGCACTCGTTCGCGACGCATCTGCTCGAGGGTGGGGCGGACGTACGCGTGGTCCAGGAACTGCTCGGACACGCGTCGGTGACCACGACGCAGATCTACACGCTGGTCACGGTCGACAACCTGCGCGAGGTCTTCGCCACGTCGCATCCCAGGGCACGCTGATGACGGCTCACTTGGGTGCCACCTCGGGAGGTCCCGACGCGGCGTACGACGCGTTCTCCGCGTGGGCCACCGCGCGCGGGCTGTCGCTGTATGAACATCAGGAGGAAGCGATCCTGGCGTTGTATTCCGGATCGCACGTGGTGCTCGCCACGCCTACCGGTTCGGGCAAGTCGCTGGTGGCTACGGCGGCGATCCACGAGGCGCTCTCGGCGGATCGGGTGTCGTTCTACACGGCCCCGATCAAGGCGCTGGTGAGTGAGAAGTTCTTCGACCTGGTCGCCACGTTCGGTGCGGACAACGTGGGGATGCTGACCGGAGACGCGGCGGTCAACGCCGACGCGCCGATCATCGCGTGCACCGCAGAGGTGCTCGCCAACATCGCCTTGCGTGAGGGGCGGGCGGCCGACGTCGGCCTCGTGGTGATGGACGAGTTCCACTTCTATGCCGAACCCGACCGGGGCTGGGCGTGGCAGGTGCCGCTGCTCGAACTGGTGGATGCCCAGTTCCTGCTGATGTCCGCGACGTTAGGCGACGTGGGCTGGCTGCGCGATGATCTTCTGCGGCGTACGCACCGAGAGGTCGAAGTGGTGGCCGATGCCGAGCGGCCCGTACCCCTCGTCTTCTCTTGGTCGCTGACACCGCTGCCGCAAGCGTTGGGGGAGATCGTCGAGACCGGGCAGGCGCCGGTCTACGTGGTGCATCCGACGCAGGCGGCGGCGGTGGAGCATGCGGTGAGTCTGCAGCGAAGTGGTTTCGAGACGCGCCTTCGGCGCTCCTCAACCACCGGGGGGACGACCACCGGGGGGACGAGCACCGGGGGGACGGGCACGACCACTGGGGGGACGGGCACGAGCACCGGGGGGACGAGCGCCGGGGGGACGAGCGCCGGCGTGGCGAGTTCCGGGGAGATGCGCAAGCAGATCATGGAGGGCTTCCGCTTCGGGGCCGGATTCGGCAAGACGCTGGGGCGGCTCTTGCGGGTCGGCATCGGCGTGCACCACGCCGGGATGCTGCCGAAGTATCGGCGTCTGGTGGAGCGGCTCGCGCAGGCCGGAGCCCTCAGCGTCATCTGCGGCACCGACACCCTCGGGGTCGGCATCAACGTGCCGATCCGCACCGTGCTGTTCACCGGGCTGGCGAAGTTCGATGGCCAACGAGACCGGGTGCTGCGGATCCGGGAGTTCCAGCAGATCGCAGGTCGTGCCGGGCGGGCCGGCTTCGACACGACGGGCTACGTCGTCGTCCAAGCTCCTGAGCATGTGATCGAGAACGAGGCGGCCAAGGCCAAGTCGGCGGCCAAGAACGCCGCGAATGCGAAGAAGAACTCCAAGCCGCATCTCAAGAAGCCGCCACCAGGCACCGTCGTGTGGAGTGAGGCCACCTTCACCAAGCTCGTCGAGGGCATCCCCGAGACGCTGGTCTCGCGGATGAAGGTCGACAACGCGATGCTCATCAACGTCCTCTCCCGCGAGGAGGACGCGTTCTCGGTGATGCGGCGTCTGCTGACCGACAACCACGAGCAGCGCAAGCAGCAGGTGAAGTTGTCGCGGCGCGCGCTGCGGCTGGCCCGGTCGCTCGTACGCTCCGACGTGATCACCAGGCTCGACACACCCGACGAGTTCGGTCGCCGCTATGTCTTGACCGTCGACCTGCCGCCGGATTTCGCCCTCAACCAGCCGCTCTCGCACTTCGCGCTGGCGGCGTTCGATCTGCTCGACCCCGAATCTGCGACGTACGCCCTCGATGTGCTCTCGGTCGTGGAGGCGGTCTTGGAGGCGCCGCGCCAGATCCTGTTCGCGCAGCAGAACATCGCCCGCGGCGAACTCGTCGCCGAACTCAAGGCCGACGGCGTGGAGTACGAAGAGCGGATGGCGATCCTGGACGAGGTCACCTGGCCGCAGCCGCTGCTCGACCTGCTCGAACCGGCGTACGAGATCTATCGCGAGACGCATCCGTGGCTCTCACCCGACGCGCTGAACCCCAAGTCGATCGTGCGACTGATGTGGGAGCAGGGGATGTCGTTCACGGACTTCGTCAAGCGCTTCGAGATCGCCCGCTCCGAGGGTTTGGTGCTGCGCTATCTCACCGACGCCTATCGCACGCTGCGGCATACGGTGCCGGACGCGCACCGACCGCCGGAACTCGATGACCTGATCGAGTGGCTCGGCGACACGGTCCGCCAGACCGACTCGTCGCTGCTGGACGAGTGGGAGGGGCTCTCCGATCCCGACCTGGTGCGCGATCCTGGCGCTCCGGCGGCGCCGCCGCCGCGGCCCTTCTCCAGCACCCGCGCGTTCGAGATCGCGATTCGCAATGCGATGTTCGCGCGCGTGGAGGCGGTCGCGCGCGACGACCTGGACGCGCTGATGCGGCTCGAACGCGCCGCGGCCGACCGGACGGAGCCGCCTCGCGCGGTCGGTGTCGGCCGATCGGGCTGGGACGACGCGATCGAGGCGTACTTCACCGAGCACGACACCCTGCTGACCGCCGGAGATGCGCGTGGACCGGCACTCCTGGCGATCGGCGAGGTGGCGACCGGTGAACCCGTGGGTGTCGAAGAGGGGGCCCGCGCCAGGATTCGGCGCGTACGCCAAACGCTGTTGGATCCCGAGGGACATCGAGACTGGGTCATCGACGCGGTCGTGGACTGCGACGCCAGCGACGAGTCGGGGGAGTTGGTGCTCGCCACGGTGGCGATGCGGCGGCTCGACGGGCTGGAGTGACACCGTGGACGGACTCACCCAACGCGAGGCCGCCGTGGTGGCGTCCCTGGACGAGCAGGCGCTCGTCGAGGATCTGGTGCAGTTGGTGCGGCGCCCGAGCGTGACAGGCACCGCCGAGGAATCCGAGCTCCAGCACCACCTGGCGCGGGAGTACGCGGCGTACGACCTGGACGTGGACTCGTGGCAGTTCGACCTGGAGGCGCTGACGACGGACCCGCGATTCCCGGGCACCGAAGTGCCGCGAGTCGAGGGCTACGGAATGGTCGCGCAGACCGGCCCGGGCACGCCCGCTCTGGTGCTGCAGGGCCACGTCGACGTGGTCCCTACCGGCGACCTGGCCAAGTGGCGCGATCGGGACCCATTCGGCGCGCGGATCGACGGTGCGGGAGTGCTGCATGGTCGCGGCGCGTGTGACATGAAGGCAGGTGTCGCGATCAACTCCGCGGTCATCCGCACGTTGCGCGCGGCCGGCGTACGACTCGAGCGCCCGCTGGCGGTGCACACCGTCGTCAGCGAGGAGGACGGTGGCCTCGGCGCCTTCGCGACGCTCGTACGCGGGCACGGCGGAGATGCGTGCGTGATCACCGAGCCCACCGGTGGGCGGTTGGTCACCGCGAACGCGGGCGCGTTGACGTTCCTGATCGAGGTGGACGGCCGTGCCGCCCACGGGTCGGCACGGCTTTCGGGCGTCAGCGCTTTCGAGGCGTTCTTGCCGTTGCACGCAGCACTCGCCGAGCTCGAACGCGAACGAAACGTCGATCGCGACGCGCTCTTCGGCGACAACGTGCTGCCGTACGGCATCTCGCTCGGGATCATCCGCACCGGCGACTGGGCCTCGTCGGTGCCGGATCGGCTGACTGCCGAGGGCCGACTGGGCGTACGCCTGGGCGAGGACGTCGCGCACGCCCGCGCGGCTCTCGAAGCTGCCCTTGCTGCGGCCGCACTCCGCGATCCCTGGCTGACCGACCACCCGCCACGGATCACCTGGCCGGGCGGCCAGTTCGCCTCCGGACGCCTCGCCGACGACGATCCGCTGATCACGGACGTGGCGGCGGCCGTCGAGTCCGTGCATGGCCTGCGTCCGGCGCCCGCGGCGGGTGCGTACGGCAGTGATCTGCGGTTGATGATCGGTATCGGGGGAATCCCGACCCTGCAGTACGGTCCGGGACGGGTGGAGGACGCCCACTCGCCACGCGATCAGGTCAGCATCGACGAGACGTTGGCGATCGCGCGCTCGCTGCTCGTACTGGCGATTCGGCGCTGCGGCGGGCACTGAATCGGTCGTCGCGACTCCACAGGTGTGTCCACAGCCGAGGGCTCGCCTGTGCAGAGACCGCGCGTGACCATGAACAGATTCGGCATGCCCGCTGGGGGTTACCGGACTTGTGTTGTGACCGCGTTCTCGGCGGCCCTAGAGTCACCGACGGCAAGGCGAGAAGTCGCCGTGTCGACAAAGACCAGACGAGGACGAGGGGTCCCAGATGAGTGGTGTCGGTGGCGCGCCGTACGGTGGAGGCGGTTCGGTCGGTACGGGTGGTGCAGCGCCAGCGATGCCCCCGCGCGCGACTGTGCCGACTTCACAGATCCCCGACGTGAGTGAGCCTGTCGTGAGCGACCCCGTGCCCTTCCCCGTGCCTGATTCCGAGCCCAAGCTGGGGCCGACGGGGCGCCCAATCCCGGTGTTGCCCGACCCCGCGCCGTTGACCCAGCACGGCAACGCCCGGGTGATCTCGATGTGCAACCAGAAGGGCGGGGTCGGCAAGACGACCACGACCATCAATCTGGGCGCGGCGCTGGCCGAGTTCGGCCGCAAGGTGCTGCTCGTCGACTTCGACCCCCAGGGGTCGCTGTCGGTCGGCTTGGGCCTCAACCCGCACGACATGGAACTCAGCATCTACAACTTGTTGATGGAGCGCGACGTCGCGTTGTCCGAGGTCGTCGTCCCCACCGGCATCGAGGGCATGGATCTGCTCCCGAGCAACATCGACCTCTCCGCCGCCGAGGTGCAGTTGGTGCACGAGGTCGCTCGTGAGCAGACCCTCCAGCGTGTGCTCGCTCCTGCGCTGGCCGACTATGACGTGATTCTGATCGACTGCCAGCCCTCGCTCGGCCTGCTCACGGTGAACGCCCTGACCGCCTCCGACGGGGTCATCGTGCCCCTGGAGTGCGAATACTTCGCGCTGCGCGGTGTCGCCCTGCTCAAGACGACGATCGACAAGGTTCGGGAGCGGCTCAACCCCAAGCTGGAGATCGACGGCGTGCTCGGCACGATGTTCGACGGTCGCACACTGCACGGTCGGGAGGTGATGGAGCGGTTGGTCCAGGCGTGGGGTGACAAGGTCTTCCACACGGTGATCCGACGCACCGTGAAGTTCTCTGACTCCACGGTGGCGGGCGAGCCGATCACGACGTACGCCTCGACCTCGGCCGGCGCGACGGCCTACCGCGACCTCGCCAAGGAGGTGCTCGCCAGATGTCAGGACGAGCCTCGCGACGCGTGAGCCTGCCGTCGGCCGACGACCTGTTCCGGCCCACGGACGCGGCCGAGTCGGCGCCTGCGCCCGTACGTGCCGTTCCCGACGCGGCCGAGCCCACGCCCACCAAGCGCCCGAGCGGTCGAGTGCGCCACGACGAGAAGATGACCGTCTACGTCACCTCGGCCGAACTCCTCGAGTTGGAGCAGGCACGCCTGTCCATGCGGGCGCGCCACGGCCTCGCCATCGACCGGGGTCGCTTGGTCCGCGAGGCGATCTCGTTGGTGTTGGCCGACTATGAGGAGCACGGCGAGGAGAGCGCGCTCGTACGACGGCTGATCGAGGGATGACCCAGCCAGGCACCGCGCAGACGGCCTTGGCGGGGGAGCCGGGTGCAGCAGCTCCGGCATTCGCCGTGCACCTCGACAACTTCGAGGGTCCCTTCGACCTGCTGTTGAGCCTGATCTCCAAGCACAAACTCGACATCACCGAGGTGTCGCTGTCGCGGGTGACCGATGAGTTCATTGGTCACGTCAAGGCGCTCGGACCCACGTGGGACCTGGAACAGACGACCTCCTTCCTGCTGGTGGCCTCCACGCTGCTCGACCTGAAGGCTGCGCGGCTGCTGCCCCAAGGCGACGTGGAGGACGAGGAGGACCTGGCTCTGCTGGAGGCGCGAGACCTGCTGTTCGCCCGGTTGTTGCAATACAAGGCGTTCAAGCAGGTTGCCGGTTCGTTCGAGTCCCGACTGGCGGCCGAAGCCAAGCGACACCCGCGTGCAGTGGGCCTCGAAGAGCGGTTCGCGACCCTGCTGCCGGAGGTGCTGATCGGGATCGGGCTCGAGCAGTTCGCTCAGTTGGCGGCGAAGGCGTTGGAGCCCAAGCCGGTGCTCGAACTGTCCCTGCAGCACATCCACGCCGCGCAGGTGTCCGTACGCGATCAGGCGGCGCTGATCGTCGAGCGGTTGCGCCGCTTTGGCACCCAGACCTTCCGGGCTCTGTGCGGCGACTCGCCCGACAGACTGACCACGGTCGCGCGCTTCCTCGCCCTGCTCGAGCTCTTTCGCGAGGGCGCGGTCGGTTTCGAGCAACTGACGCCTTTGGGCGAACTCACCGTGAGATGGACAGGCAGCGAGGAGGGTGAGGTCGAGATCGAGGACGACTACGACCTGCTGCCCGGCACCGAACCAGCGCCCGAGGGTGAGGCCACCCCCGGACCCGACGAGGCTCCCAGCGAGCCGGAGGAACGAGCATGACTGAGACCCCTCACTCCGAGGATCTTGAGCCCGAGGTCAACACCGATCAGGACGCAGCCTCTGACGGGCACACCTTGGGGGACACCTTGGACGTCGCCCTGGTAGACCCGGAGTCGCTGGCGCCTTCGCTCGAAGCACTCCTCATGGTCGCCGACCAGCCCTTGGACGAGAGCACCTTGGCCGCCACCGTCGGTTTTCCCGTGCCCGAGGTGCAGGCTGCTTTGCGCGCTTTGGCCGGGGAGTACGACGCCCAAGGTCGCGGCTTCGAGTTGCGCAATGTCGCGGGCGGTTGGCGTTACTACACCCGCGAGGACTTCGCTCCGGTCGTGGAGAAGTTCGTGCTTGACGGCCAACAGGCCCGACTGACGCAGGCGGCCCTGGAGACGCTGGCGGTGGTGGCCTACAAGCAGCCGGTCTCGCGGGCACGGGTGTCGGCCGTACGCGGGGTCAACGTCGATGGCGTGATGCGTACGCTGTTGACGCGCGGACTGGTAGAAGAGGCCGGCCATGACGGGGAGCATGGCGCGACGCTCTATCGCACCAGTTCCTATTTCCTGGAGCGGATGGGTGTGACCTCCTTGGACGACCTGCCGGAGCTGGCGCCCTACCTTCCCGATCTGGACGACTTGGAGGACGAACTCGGTGCAGTGCTCGCCAGCACACCCGAGCCGACCGTCCCGGATCAGGCTGCCCCGGATCAGGCTGCCCCGGATCAGGGTGCCTCGGATCGGGGTGCCGAGTGAAACCCCACGATCAAAAAGACGAGCATCCCGCCTCCGATCGACCCAAGCCCGATGAGGACGGACTCATCCGGCTGCAGAAGCTGCTCGCGCAATCGGGAGTGGCCTCGCGGCGCAAGTGTGAAGAGTTGATGCTCGCCGGACTTGTCGAGGTCGACGGGGAAGTCGTGACCCGATTGGGCACCAAGGTCGATCCGGCTAACGCTGTCGTGCGGGTCGAGGGGCGGCGACTGCCGCCGATCAGCCAGCACGTCTACCTGGTGCTCAACAAGCCCCGCGGAGTGGTCTCGACGATGTCGGACCCCGACGGCCGCCGGAACCTGGGCGATCTGGTGAAGGACCGCCCTGAGCGCCTTTTCCACGTCGGTCGCCTCGACACCGACACTTCCGGGCTGATCATCTTGACCAACGACGGTGACTTCGCCCAGCACCTGGCGCATCCGTCGCACGAGGTCGACAAGACCTATGTCGCTGAGGTCGAGGGTGAGGTGCACATCCGTACGATCCGCGCACTCCTCAAGGGCGTCACGCTCGACGACGGACCGGTCACGGTGTCGCGCGCCAAGGTGCTCGGCGGTGATCCGCGCAAGGACGCGGCCAATCGCTCGATCGTCGAACTGACCATCCATGAAGGCCGAAACCGCATCGTGCGTCGGCTGTTGGAGCACGTCGGCCATCCGGTGCGTCGCCTGACCCGTACGCAGATCGGTCCCCTGACGTTGCAACGGCTGGCGCCCGGGGAGTTGCGCGAACTCTCCGTGACCGAACTGGGCGCACTGATGGACGGTGTCGGTCTCTGAGCCGGCGCCTCCCTATCCTTCTGCTATGCCAGTCAGAGCCGTACGCGGAGCCACCCAACTGGAACGCGACGAACGCGACCACTTGTTGGAGCGTGTCGCTGAGATGGTCTCGGACGTGATGACGTCCAACGGACTCACCACCGACGACTTCATCTCGGTCGTCTTCACCTCGACCAGCGACCTGGTCAGCGAGTTTCCCGCGTACGCCGCTCGCGGGCTCGGGTTCACCGACGTGCCGCTGATGTGCGCGGCCGAACTGGAGATCGAGGGGTCGATGCCGCGAGTCGTACGCATGCTCGCCCACGTGGAGTCCGACCTGCCGCGCGGAGACATCACCCACTGCTACCTGCACGGCGCGGCGAGCCTGCGTCGTGACCTCAGTCGCGTGCATGAGGTGGTCGACGGGCCCGAGGCGTGAACGCACCGCTGGCCGGCCCGGTCCTGGTCGTCGGCACCGGACTGGTGGGCACGTCGATCGCGTTGGCGCTTCGCGCTCAGGGTGTGGAGGTGCTGCTGGAGGACCGGGACCCCCAACACGTACGCACGGCTCATCAACTCGACGCCGGGCGTCCGCTGGTGGAAGGGGACCGACCGCAGGTCGTGGTGGTGGCCGTGCCTCCTGACCATCTCGGCGCGACGATCGCGGACGCGCTCGGCCGCTTCGAGGACGCCTCGGTCACTGATGTGGGCAGCGTCAAGGTCGCCCCCCTCGCCTATGTGGCAGCGAAGGTGCCCGCGGAGTGGTTGGCCAGGTACGTCGGATCGCACCCGATGGCCGGCTCAGAACGCTCCGGTCCGTTGGCTGCTACGCACACCCTCTTCGAGGGTCGCCCGTGGGCGGTCACCCCCCACGAGTCGGCCGACCTCGCAGCGATCGAGTTAGTCACAGCCGTCGCCGAGTTGGCGGGTGCCGCGGTGGTCATGCTGCGACCAGAGGAGCACGACGCCGCCGTCGCGCGGATCTCGCACCTGCCGCATCTGATGTCGGTGCTCGTCGCGGGACGACTTGCCTCCGCTCCGGCGGACGAACTTGCTCTCGCCGGCCAGGGCGTACGCGACGTCACCAGGATCGCGGCTTCCGATCCGACCTTGTGGCGCCAGATCGTGGCCGCGAACGCGGTGCCGGTGCTCTGTCTTCTGCGAGAGTTGCGTGAGGATCTCGATGCGCTGATGCAGGCTGTCGAGAACGGGTCGACCGATGCGCTCACCCAACTCCTGGTTCAAGGTGTCAGCGGAACGCAGCAGATCCCGGGCAAGCACGGAGGCCCGACCCGCGAGAGCGCCACGGTCTTCGTGTCGATCCCTGACCAACCCGGGGCCCTCGCCCGACTTTTCGCCGACGCGGGGGAGAGTGGCGTCAACATCGAGGACGTACGCATCGATCACGACCCGGGGCGCGACACCGGTCTGGTCGAACTCGGCGTCGAGGCCAGCTATGCGAAGACTCTCCTGGACGCGTTGGAATCGAAGGGCTGGGTGACCCACCGGTAGGATCTTCGGTCGTGTGCTCTGCTGCTGCCGACGATCGTGCCCCCGGTCTGATCATCGCGATCGACGGTCCCTCCGGGTCGGGCAAGAGCAGCACGTCGCGCGGCGTCGCCGAGCGCCTCGGGCTGCGCTACCTCGACACCGGTGCGATGTTTCGAGCCATCACCTGGTGGATGTTGGAGCACGGCGTCGACATCCAGGACCCGGACGCGATCGCACGACGCGTGCACGAGCCGGTGCTCGAGTCGGGCACGGACCCCCGCGATCCGGCCATCCACGTGGACGGTCGCGACGTGGGAGTGGAGATCCGTGGCGAGGAGGTCACCGGTGCGGTCAGTCCCGTGGCCGCCGTTCCAGCCGTCCGGGCGCGGCTGCTCGCACTGCAGCGCGAGATCATCGGCGCCGGTCAGATCGTGGTCGAGGGACGCGACATCGGCTCGGTGGTCGCTCCCGAGGCGCGGGTGAAGGTCTATCTCAGCGCCGACGCCGCCGCACGTGCCGCCCGTCGGGCGTTGGAGGAGGGGGGTGCGGACGTGGCCGCGACCCAGGAATCACTCCTCAGCCGTGACGAGATCGACTCCTCCCGGGCGACCGCCCCTCTGACCATGGCCGATGGTTCGGTCCACATCGACTCCACCTTCCTGACGTTGGACGAGGTCATCGCGCAGATCGTGGCCCTGACCGGAGAGTCCGGCCCGTGACGTCGTACGACGGCCTGCCGCGCATCGACGCGATCGCGCACCCCAGCACCGGCGCGCTGACGCGGCTACGTCCGGCCGCGCTGCGGTTGCTGAAGAGCTATTACGACCTGCGTACGCACCACGCCGACCGCGTTCCGCTCGCCGGGCCGGTGATCATGGCGCCCAACCACGTCGGCTGGTGGGACGGACCGCTGCTCGCGACCGTGTCGCCTCGGCCGGTGCACGCGCTGACCAAGCAGGAGATGTTCCGCGGACCCATGGGGCCTTTCCTGCGCTGGGCCGGACAGATCTCCCTCGATCGGCGCAACCCCGATCCGGGTGCGGTCAAGGCATGTCTGCGAGTGCTGACGGAAGGCGGAGCCGCCGGAATCTTCCCCGAGGGCACCCGCGGCGACGGTGAGTTGTCACGTATCAATCGCGGTGCTGCCTACCTGGCTCTGGTCAGCGGTGCCCCGGTGGTGCCAGTGCAGTTCTTCGGCACCCGGCTCCCCGGTGCTGGGAGCCGGTCTCGTCCACCGCGCGGCACCCGTGTGGATGTGTCGTTCGGCATGCCCTGGCGCACCGCCGCGCGCCCGTGGCCGCGGACGAAGTCCGTGGTCGAAGACAGCACCGAGGCCTTGCGACAGCATCTGGTCCGATGCCTCGACAATGCCAAGGCCGAGACGCGACTCAACCTGCCCGGCCCGCTTCCCGAGGGTGACAAAGAGGCAGCCCTCGCCAAAGAACAGGACGTCTTGTGACCGACCCCCACACCGAATCGAACGGCGTCGCCACGCCTGTGCTCGCAGTCGTAGGCCGCCCCAACGTCGGCAAGTCGACCCTGGTCAACCGGATCATCGGGCGGCGCGAGGCCGTGGTGCAAGACATTCCGGGCGTGACTCGCGACCGGGTCTCCTATGACGCCAACTGGAACGGGCGCGCCTTCACAGTCGTCGACACCGGCGGCTGGGACCCCGACGCGCGCGGCCTCGCCGAGCGGATCAAGGCCCAGGCCGAGATTGCGGTCTCTCTTGCCGACGCGGTGCTCTTCGTGGTGGATGCGACCGTCGGCATCACCGACGCCGACGAGGCTGTCGTACGGGTGCTCCGGCGCTCGGGCAAACCGGTCGTTCTGGCGGCCAACAAGGTCGACGATCTGCGCACGGAGACCGAGGCTGCGGCACTGTGGAATTTGGGCCTGGGGGAGCCGCAACCCGTCTCGGCGCTGCACGGCCGTGGCTCCGGAGATCTGCTTGATGCGATCTTGGGGGCGCTGCCGGAGACGCCCGAGGTGTCGTACGAGGAGGTCGGCGGTCCCCGGCGGATCGCGATCGTGGGCAAGCCCAACGTCGGCAAGTCGTCGCTGCTCAACAAGTTGGCAGGGGAGGAGCGGGTGGTCGTCGACAACGTGGCCGGGACCACGGTCGACCCGGTCGACGAACTCGTCGAGATTGGTGGCGAGGTCTGGCGATTCATCGACACCGCCGGCATCCGCAAGCGGGTCAAGGAGGCGTCGGGCCACGAGTACTACGCGTCGCTGCGCACGACCACGGCGATCGACCGCGCCGAAGTCGCGGTTCTCGTGCTGGACGCGGGCCAGTCGCTCTCGGAGCAGGACGTACGGATCCTGCAGACCGTGCGTGAGGCCGGTCGTGCCCTGGTGATCGCGTTCAACAAGTGGGATCTGGTCGACGAGGAGCGGCGTCACTATCTGGAGCGTGAGATCGAGCGTGATCTCGTACAGGTCCAGTGGGCGCCCCGGATCAACATCACCGCGCGCACCGGCTGGCACATCGACCGACTGGTCCCCGCGCTCAATCGGGCGATCGAGGGATGGGAGACACGAATCTCCACGGGATCCCTCAATGCGTTCCTGGGGCGCCTGGTCGCCGAACACCCACACCCGGTGCGCTCGGGCAAGCAGGCGAAGATCCTTTTCGGCACCCAAACGTCGATTGCGCCTCCGACGTTCGTGTTGTTCACCTCGGGCAAGCTCGACGCGTCGTACGAGCGCTTCATGGAGCGACGCCTGCGCGAGCAGTTCGGTTTCGTCGGGACGCCGATCGTCCTGCAGCAACGTCCTCGGGAGAAGCGGAAGCGCTGACGATGTGTTTCGTTGGCTTTGTGTGGTTCTGACTGTGCATCAGGGCGTGGCCAAATGGGGGAGGCGCCCGATGCCGCGCCCGCGCTGGCAACCTCCGGGCCGTGCCCGGTGGAGTGGTACGCCGAATCGGTGCTCGATCAAACCAACGCGACCAGCAGCACCACCGGTTTCACGGCCACCGTCGGCGACGCAGCAGCGACCACAAACCCGGGCGTGATGCAGGTGCAGCATTGGTGTGGCGCAGGCACCTCGGTGCGGGCGACATGTTCGTGACGCAGATGGAGATGACGGCCACCACCCTGGCCTGCTGAGCCGACTCGCGCCCCGGATTCTTCACCGTCGGGACGCTGCGATAGTGTTCACCCGCCCCACGGGGCATCGGGCTGTGGCGCAGTTTGGTAGCGCACTTGACTGGGGGTCAAGGGGTCGCAGGTTCAAATCCTGTCAGCCCGACAAGTAAAACCGCAGGTCAGAGGCTGTTTTCTCCAGAATCGGAGAGGCAGCCTCTCCCTCGTTTTTGGGGTTTGACCGCCACTCTGACAACCAGATCTGACACCGCTAGCCTTCCGCCGACCGTTCGACATCAGGGTTCGAGCCCCTTTTCCCCCGGGCTGTCCCCAACCAGAAGACGAGGGTTGATCCGGGTGCATCACCTGATGCCAAGGGCGGGTCGGAGTTGATGTCATCGGACGATGGCCCCGACGCTCCTGATCGACCGCCCCGCTGTG
Organism: Nocardioides sp.; assembly: GCA_037045645.1. Taxonomy (NCBI): domain Bacteria; kingdom Bacillati; phylum Actinomycetota; class Actinomycetes; order Propionibacteriales; family Nocardioidaceae; genus Nocardioides; species Nocardioides sp. The sequence continues at coordinate 1,618,434 of JBAOIH010000001.1, read as the reverse complement.
CTCGAAGACTCGCCTGCGCGGACGGCGCCTGGGGTCCTGTCCTCGAAACGGGTGTATCTGCGCGAGGCGGTCCTGCTGGGGCTTGCCGTGGCGGTCTACTTCGGTGTCCGCAGTCTCACGGCCGGCGATCATGCACAGGCGGCAAACAACGCCTGGGACATCGTCGCGCTCGAACAGCGCCTGGGCATATTTCACGAACTCGACCTGCAAAGATGGGCGCTGGGGATCGCGGGCCTGGAACGGGTGATGAACGCGATCTACATCTACGGCCACTGGCCGGTCATCTTCACTGTCCTCGTCTGGCTGGGCCGACGCCGACCTTCGGCGTACGTGGTCTACCGCAACGCCCTCCTGATCTCCGGAGTCGTGGGCATGCTGATCGTGGCGTTGTACCCGGTCGCGCCGCCACGGCTAATGGACCTCGGGTTCGTCGACACCGTCACGTTGAACACCGAGGCCTACCGTGTGCTGCAGCCGCCCGCCTTTACCAACCCGTACGCCGCGATGCCGAGCTTCCACGTCGGGTGGGACCTGCTCGTCGGCATCGCTCTTGTTCGCGAGGGCCGCTCGGCCTGGGTCCGGGCAGTCGGGAGGCTGATCCCAGTTCTCATGATCACCGCGGTGGTCCTCACCGGAAACCACTACTTCCTCGACGCGATCGCGGGAGATCTCATCGTCCTCGTGTCCCTCGCGTTAAGTCGCGGGGCAGGGCAGCCGGGCAGGCGGGGGAGAGATGTGCCGCGACGCTCCTATCTGCGTCGGTGGTAGCGGATGGTGCCGTCGGGCAACCGATCGTGGTCGTAATCCTCGTCGTGGGCTCGTTGGTGATGGTGGTGACACAGCAACACCGCGTTGTCGAGGCTGGTAGGCCCGCCTGCCTGCCAAGGGATCCAGTGGTGGGCTTCGGCCCAGGTGCCGGGGATCGTGCAGCCTGCTGCTCTGCAGGTCTGATCTCGCAGGAGCAGGGCTCGTCGCTGGGCTGCGGTGAACAGGCGTTGGGCCCGGCCGAGGTCAAGCACCTCCGATGCGCCACCCAGGAGGGTGGGGATGAGGGTGGCGCTGCAGGCCAGCCTGCGTACTTCGCCTGCACTTATGCGGTCGGCCGTGACGTTGTCGCCCGGGAGGGCCGACGCGGCGACGATCTCGCCGATGCCGAGTCCGGTACGCAAGGCGTCGAGGTCGATCTTGATCACGACTGTGGTCGCGTCACCTCCGTGCAGGGGAAGTCGCGACGGGTCGAGCGACTCCAAGAGTTGGACGAACGCCTCGCCGAGTCGGCGGGGATGGGTGAGCCGGGCGAGGGGGTCGCCGCCGTGTTCGGGGGAGGCGCCCACGATGCGGTCGGGGAGCTCGTCGGGGTTCTTGCGCGGGTTGGTGAACGCGTCAAGGAAGGTGGCGAGCCGAGTGGCGGACGCGTCGGGGATCAAGCCGGAGAGTCGGGTGGTGCCATCGCCGAGTCGGCGCAACCGGAGTCGGGTCTTTGCCGCTGCCGCGCGCTCCAGGCGTTCAAGTCTCTTGCGTTCGGCTTCCTCGGCGATCTCGGGGGCGAGCACCTCGATTAGATGCGACCCCAGCCGGCGCAGGTCCGCAGGGTCGTGATCGGCACACAAGCCGACGAGGTGGGCCTCGGCCTTGGGCAACAACTCGGGCGGCAGGTCGTCAGGCAGAGCATCGAGCACGGACGCGACCACGTGCGCCTGCGCCGGATTGACCCCACCTGACGCCATTCCCGCCGCCACCAGCCCATAACGGCGGTCGAGAGCTTGGGCCAGTCGCTGCGCTGCGCGGGCCTCGTCTCGCCGCAACCGAGCCTCGGCGGCCCACCAGTCAGCGCCATCGCGAAACGCCGTGTCTGCAGCCACTTCGCCCGCGGTGGCGAGCACCCGCAGCGTCAACTCGTGCAGCGACGACGCAGCAGAGGTCAACTGCACCAACGCGGTCTGCTTGTCTGCCGGAGACATGAACGTCGCGTTCGTGGCCGCAACCGAAGCCAGTGTCGTACGGATCAACTCGGCCGCCCCGAGGATGGGATGCATGCCAGGTGTGGTGGACATCTGGACCGGCCTCCCTCCAAGGACGACAAGGCGCAAGCGGGCGTGCTTGTGCTTCAGCGTCGAAGGGGGGCCGGTTCTCACGGCACAATTACGGGCGACCTCACAACTCGCGACGACAGCCCCGGGATTGCGCACTGGTGACTGGTCCTGGTGGCCCTGTCAGGCTGATGTGGCGTATCGCCCACTCTATCGAACGCATGAGCGAATAGCAAGGTGTGAAGTGCAAGGAGTAGCCGAAAGTGGAGTGCGGGCGAGGTGGGACCCGGACTGCGGTGCGGCGTGTCCCCTCACGGGTGAGGCGAAAGTGCGACCCGGTGCGGCACTCTTGAGGGCTATGAGGAAACTTCTCGGCCTGGCGCTCATCATCTGGCTGTTGATCGGGGGAGCCGCGGCGTTCCAGCGCGGCTACTTGGACAACTCGAGCGAGCGCGGCTGCGCCGAGTTGGGCACGATCGGCCTCACAGTGCTGGCCGGACCCCTGAACTACACGGGACTGAACCCGCAGATCGAGAAGTGCAAGACCCCGGACGTGAAGGTGCCCGAACCCTCCGAGTGACGTCCGAATGCGTACGTCTGGCGCCGCACCACTAGAGTTCGCGCCACGATGACCGCTCTGATCCTGCTCGTCATCTCGTTGGCGATGATCGCGTTGTGCGGGGTCTTCGTCGCCGCTGAGTTCGCGTTCGTCACCGTCGACCGTACGGCCGTGGCTCGCGCGGCAGAAGCGGGAGACGCGAGGGCGGCGGGTGTTCAGCGCGCGCTGCGACAACTCTCCACACAACTCTCGGGCGCACAGGTCGGCATCACCGTCACCAACCTGGCCATCGGTTTCCTTGCCGAGCCCGCCATCGCCACCCTGATCGGTCCAGCGCTGGGCAGTGCGGGGATCCCCGACACGATGGTGCCCGGCATCGCCGTCGCGGTGGGCCTGACTCTGAGCACCGCGCTGACCATCATCTTCGGCGAGTTGGTGCCCAAGAATCTCGCGATCGCCAGGCCGTACGAGACCGCGATGGCGACGCAGGCCTTCTCGCGGATCTTCACCACGGTCAACGCCATCCCGATCCGCTTTCTCAACGGCTCTGCCAACACGATCGTGCGGCGCTTGGGCGTGGAGCCTCAAGAAGAATTGCGTTCGGCACGCAGTTCGCAAGAACTCGCCAGCCTGATCGCGCACTCGGGCGAGCAGGGCACCCTTGATGCGAGCACCGCGGTGTTGATGGGGCGGTCTGTCGAGTTCGGCACGCGTACGGCAGGCGAGATCATGACCCCGCGGGTTCGCACGCATAGCCTGGACGTGGGCGATCGCGTCGTCAGCGTCATCGAGTTGGCCAGGGCCACCGGACACAGTCGATTCCCCGTGCTGGACAACGAGGAGGTCGTCGGCACCGTCCATCTCAAACACGCGGTCGCCGTGCCGCTCGGCGACCGCGCGACGTCGCGGGTCAAACACATCATGGCCAGGCCGATCGTCGTGCCCGACTCGCTGCGGCTCGACCCGCTGCTCACCCTCCTGCGCGCGGATGGTTTCCAGCTCGCCGTCGTCCTCGACGAGTACGCCGGTTTCGCGGGCATCGTCACGCTGGAGGACGCGGTCGAGGAGATCCTGGGCGACATCGCGGACGAACACGACCGGCTGGGCAGCCGAGCCTTCCGACTGCGCGACGGAGGCTGGTCCATCTCAGGACTGCTGCGTCCCGACGAAGTACAGGACGTCAGCGGCATCGCGCTTCCCGAGCACGAGGACTACGACACGGTCGCAGGCCTGGTGCTTCGTACGCTCGGGCGCTTGCCGCGCCCCGGTGACGTCGCCGAAGTGCCGTTGCCGGATCTGCTCGCTGACGAGATCCAACAGCGCGCCGAGACGGCTCGAACCGCCCTGCTTGAGGTGGTCCGGATGGACGGCCTGCGCGTGGACCGACTTGCCTTGCGCATCAGGCGCGACCATGAGTGACACCGGCGCGGTGTTCCTCGCGCTCGCACTGTTGCTGGGCAACGCCTTCTTCGTGGGTGCCGAGTTCGCGCTGCTCTCGGCTCGACGCAGCCAGATCGAACCCCATGCCCAGGCGGGATCCCGACTCGCGCGGACCACCCTGCGCGCGATGGAGAACATCTCGTTGGTGATCGGTGTCAACCAACTCGGCATCACCGTGTGCAGCCTGGTCCTCGGTGCGGTCGGCGAACCGGCGGTCGCGCACCTGCTCGAACCGTTGCTGCACCGTCTGCACCTGCCCGAGGCCGCGCTGCACCCGGTGTCGTTCGCCGTGGCGATGTCGATCGTGGTCTACCTCCACGTCGTGATGGGGGAGATGGTGCCGAAGAACATCGCCCTCGCTGGCCCTGAGCGCGCCGCGATGATCCTGGGGCCTGCAGTGTGGGGCATCGTCACCGTGCTGCGTCCCCTCGTGCGGCTGATCGACGCGTGCGCGCGCGGCGTCTTGAGACTCGTGGGTGTGCAGATGCAAGGGGAGGTCAGCTCGACCTTCACTCGCGAACAGGTCGCGGCCCTGGTCGAGGAGTCGCGTGGCGAAGGACTGCTTGCGGACGAGGAGTACGGCCGGCTCACCGGCGCTCTCGGGTTCGCCGACAAGACGGTGGACAGCGTACGACTGCCTCTCGACGAGTTGACCGTGATCTCGCGCGGCAGCACCCCTGAGCAGGTGGAGGAACTGTGCGCGACGACGGGTTTCAGTCGCTTCCCGGTTTCGGGGCCTGACGGGATGCTGCTCGGGTATCTGCACATCAAGGACGTCATCGAGACGACGCCGCAGCGGCGTACGCGCATCATCGACGACAAGTGGGTCCGCCCCTTCGCCGCTGTCCGGGACAGCGACCTGCTCCACGACGCGTTGGGCACACTGCGCCGGCGGGGCGCACATCTGGGACAGGTCGTCGACGACAAGGGCGCGGTGACGGGGCTGGTCACCTTGGAGGACATCATCGAGGAACTCGTCGGCGAGATTCGCGATGCCGCGCATCACGATGATCAGTGATCGGGTGCGGACGCCAGCCAGGTGATCACGTCAACTGGACCGCTGCTCGGTAGTCTGTCGCCGTGATCGACACCGGAGCGCGTACGTCTCGCGTCTGGACGATCCCCAACGTGATCAGCATGACCCGCCTGCTCGGCGTGCCACTGTTCTTGTGGTTGGTTCTCGGTCCCGAAGCCGACGGCTGGGCTCTGGTCGTCTTGATGGTCTCGGGTGTGACCGACTGGCTCGACGGCTACCTGGCACGACGACTTAACCAATGGTCCACGCTGGGCCAGATCCTGGACCCTGTCGCCGACCGCCTCTACATCCTGGCGGTGGTGGTGGGTCTGGCATTGCGCGACATCATCCCGTGGTGGGTAGCCGTGATCTTGCCGCTGCGCGATCTGCTGCTGTGGGTCCTCGTGCCGTTCTTGCGCACCCGGGGCTACAGCGCACTGCCGGTGCACTTCCTCGGCAAGGCCGCCACCTTCAATCTTCTGTACGCGTTCCCGCTGCTGCTGCTCGGTGACGGCACCGGCGCCATGGCGACGCTGGCCAACGTGTTCGGCTGGGCCTTCGCGTTGTGGGGGATCGGGCTGTATTGGTGGGCCGGGATCCTGTACGCGTATCAGGTCGTGGTGTTGCTGCGCGAGAGCGAGCCCCTGCCCGCCGCGGAGCGCCATGGCTGACGGTCGCGCACCGGCCGACGTCGTCACTCGCGACGCCTCCCCGCACGACATTGCCCGGATGCCGTTGCTGGAACGGATCGCGTACGAGACCCTCGATCGCGACTACGACCTCGCCGCCACGCGCAGGGCCAACTCCGGCACCGAGCGAGCCGGGCCGCAACTGGTGCTGCGCATCGCGACGCTGGTCGCTGTCGGCGTGGTGCTCGCCGTCGCCGTCACGCAGACGGCGCAGCAGTCCGTCGACGAGCAGGAGAGCAGGCCGATCCTGATCGAACGCGTACAGGCTCAACGTGACAGCCTGGCAGGGATCCAGTCCGGCAACGCCGAACTCCGCTCGCAGATCGCCACGGAGGGTACGCGTGGTCAGGCGGCCGACCGAGACGCCAACGCCATGGAGCAGGAAGCCGCTGGGGTGGCTGCGCGCACCGGCTTCCGCGCCGTCACCGGTCCTGCGCTGAAGATCACGGTGAACAGTCCCGAAGGTGCCGCGCCCCGTGATTCCGTACGCGACGCCGACCTCGCGCTGTTGGTCAACGCCTTGTGGACCGCGGGCGCGGAGGCCATCGCGATCAACGGTCAGCGAATGACGCCGCTGACCTATATCAAGAACAGTGGCGACGTCGTCCACGTCAACTCCCGACCCCTGACGCCTCCTTATGTGGTTGCGGCGATCGGGGATTCCGGCACGCTGGCGGCCCGGCTTCTGGAGGCCCCCACGGGTGTCCGCTTCCTCGACTACGCGCGACTGCTGGATTTCACGGTCACCCAGGAGCAGGTCAAGAGTTTGCGTCTGGGTGCCGTGACGGCTCCGCAGCTGCGTACGGTGCGCCTCGGCGTACGCGGGGACGTACCGTTGCCCGAGACCCAAGGAGTGATGCCGTGATCGCCGTGCTCGGTCTGGTGCTGGGGGTGGTGTTGGGAGTCTTCCTCGACCCCTCCGTGCCCCCCTCGTTGCTGCCCTACCTGCCGATAGCAGTCGTGGCCGCGCTCGATGCCGTGTTCGGGGGCCTGCGGGCGCTCTTGGAAGGCAAGTTCGACGACAAGGTCTTCGTGGTGTCGTTCGTCAGCAACGTGGTGATCGCTGCCGCGATCGTGTTCATGGGCGACAAGCTCGGGGTCGGCGGGCAACTGTCCACCGGCGTCATCGTGGTGCTCGGGATCCGGATCTTCTCCAACGTCGCGGCCATCCGGAGGCATCTCTTCCATGCCTGACCTTGTGGACGAGGAGCCGACGATCCCGTCGAGCGAGCCGGCGGCACCGGACGAGACTCGCGCCCGTCGCCGCCTATGGCATGCGTTCTCCAAACCCGGCAGGGGACAGATTCTGGTGGCGGTGCTGCTGGCCGCGCTCGGGTTCGGCGCGGTCACCCAGGTGCGACTCACCGATGATGACGACACGTACGCCGGATACCGCGAGCAGGACTTCATCGACGTCCTCAACGGTCTCAGTGGCGCCTCGCAACTGGCCGAGGAGGAACGCGAACGCTTGGAGGGCACCCTCGACGACCTCAGATCAGCCAACTCTCGCCGTGAGGCGGCGTTGGGGGAGGCCCGCAACGATCTCGACACCTACAACGTGCTGGCCGGACTGGTGCCGGTCTCCGGTCCGGGACTGCGGATCACGATCACCGAGACCGACGGCCGAGTCGGGATCGACACGATGGTGGATCTGATCCAGGAAGCTTCGCAACGCGGGTGCCGAGGCCATCGGCGTCAACGACTCCCAGCGCGTCATCGCGCAGACCGCGGTCGAGCCCACTGTTGCGGGCTTCACCTTCGGCGGCGCCGAGGTGACCTCCCCGTTCGTGATCGACGCCATCGGCGACCCCGCGACCCTGCGTGAAGGCGTCACCTTCTTTCGCGGTCCGGTGGGGGCGATGGAGGAGAGCGGAGCCACCGTCACGCTCAGGGAGTTCAGCAACCTGGACATCCGTGAGGTCCGTCAGCCGATCAAACCCGAATACGCCGAGCCAGACGATTCCTGATCCGTTAGCCTCATCCTGAGCCCGAGGGTGCCGCCACCAGAGCCCTGCGCGACACCTCGGTCTTCGACCTTCACCTCACCCGATTCGAGGAGCAGCCTTGTACCCAGATGACTTGTCTTACACCGCCGAGCACGAGTGGGTCCGCGAGGCTGCGGATGGGGTCGTACGCGTGGGCATCACCGAATACGCCCAAGACGCTCTGGGTGACATCGTCTTCGTGAGCCTGCCTGCCGTCGGCGACGCGCTTTCGGGTGGCGACACCTGCGGCGAACTGGAGTCGACGAAGTCGGTGAGCGACATCTACGCGCCCGTCTCGGGTGAGGTCGTCGCGATCAACGATGCGCTGGAGGGGACCCCTGAGGTGGTGAACAGTGACCCGTACGGCGAGGGCTGGCTGTTCGACGTCAAGCTCTCCGACCCGTCCGCACTGGAGGGCCTGATGTCCGCTGCGGACTATCAAGCCTCCCTCTAGACTCGTTTTCCCTCACTGCTCCCCTCGACCCGGCTGGTAGGTTCCACGCATGCCGTTCTGCACCGCTTGCGGTAATCGCAACCCCGACGACGCGAAGTTCTGCGCGCAATGCGGCACCAAACTGGTGTCGCCCTCGCAGGAGCCCGCTCCGGATGCGACGGCCACGATCACCTTCGGCGCACCCGAGCAGGTCGACACCTCCGACCGCGCCCTCAACCCCGTGGATGCCGCGGCGGTCGACGCGCTTCCCAGCGGGCACGCGTTGCTGATCGTGCAGCGAGGTCCGGGGGCAGGCAGCAGGTTCCTGCTCGACCTCGACGTGGTGCACGCCGGGCGGCACCCGGACAGCGAGATCTTCCTCGACGACGTCACGGTGTCGCGCCGCCACGCGGAGTTCCACCGCACGGGCACGGCCTTCGCCGTGCGCGATGTCGGCAGCCTCAACGGGACCTACGTCAACCGGGACCGCATCGACTCGGTCGACCTGCGCGACGGGGACGAGGTGCAGGTCGGCAAGTACCGCCTGGTGTTCTTCACCGGTCCGGGGCGCTGACTCGATGCCGGCTGCCGGGTCCGCCGCATCACCGTCACGAGCACGTTTCAGCATCGGTCAGGTGCTGGAGCAGTTGCGTGCGGACTTCACCGGGATCTCGATCCCCAAGATCCGCTATCTCGAAGCCGAGGGCCTGATTACGCCCGAGCGGACCCCCTCGGGCTACCGCAAGTTCACGGCCGAGGACGTCGAGAGGTTGCGGTATGTGCTGCGCATGCAGCGCGATCACTATCTGCCCCTGAAGGTGATCGGGGAGCACCTGGACGCGATGGATCGCGGGCTGGAGCCGCCGCCCATCGAGTCGGTTGTCCCGACTGTGCCCAAGGTGCGTTTGGCCGAGGACGGCCTGCCCAGCGCGGAGAGTTTCCTGCGCCAAAGCGACGTACGCCTCTCGCGCCGCGAGTTGATGAAGATCGCCGAGATCGACGCGAATCTGCTGGAGCAGTTGGAGGCCTACGGCCTGGTGCGCCCGATCCCGGGCACCGCACACTTCGACCCGGATGCGCTGATCGTGGCGCAGTCCGCACGCGAATTGGCCGACTTCGGTTTCGAGCCCCGTCACCTTCGTGCGTTCAAGACGGCAGCTGATCGTGAGGTGGGCCTGGTGGAGCAGGTCGTCGCACCGTTGCAGAGCGGTCGCGACAGCGCCGCGCGAGGTCGCGCCGACGACACGATCTCGCAGATCGCCGCGCTGTCCGTACGACTGCACGCCACGTTGGTCAAGACCGGACTTCGTCGTCGCTGACGTCCTCACCCTCGGGCTAGGCTGGCGACGTGCGTGAGGTCGATGTCATCGGAGTGAGGGTCGAGATGCCCTCCAACCAGCCCATCGTGTTGCTGCGCGAAGTGACGGGCGAGCGCTATCTGCCGATCTGGATCGGCGCAGTCGAGGCGACCGCGATCGCGTTCGCTCAGCAGGGCGTCACCCCGCCGCGCCCGCTGACGCACGACCTGCTCAAGAACATCCTGGACGCCACCGACAACGCCTTGGATCGCGTCGAGATCACCGACGTCAAGGACGGGGTCTTCTTCGCGACGCTGCGGTTTGGCTCTGGGGCCGAGGTCAGCGCCCGTCCCTCGGACTCGATCGCGCTCGCGTTGCGCACCGGAACTCGCATCTGGGTCGCCGACGAGGTGCTGCTCGAGGCCGGGCTGGACGTACCTGCCGAGCAGGAGGACGAGGTCGAGAAGTTCCGCGAGTTCCTCGATCAGGTGTCCGCAGACGACTTCGAGGAAGGGCCCGAAGGCTCACCCTCAAGTTGAGGTTGAGGGTTGCGACACGCCGACTCTCGCGTTGACCCGCCTAGGTATCGACACTTACCTTGAACTGTCTCTGTTGTAACTCCACCGTTGTGCTCTCGCAGTCGTTGAGCACGCACCTGCGGAATCCCCTGGACGTTACGCGCAACGGAGTAGGCCCGCGGAGGTTGCAGTGCAGGACAACGTGAACGAGGTGGACGGCGTCACGACCGCTGCGGCCGAGTCCGCCGAGGAGCAGGGACTGCTCTTCACCGACGACGTCTCACCCCTGCCCAGTGACCTCGGCTATCGGGGTCCGACCGCGTGCAACGCGGCTGGCATCACCTATCGCCAGCTTGACTACTGGGCGCGTACGGGGCTCGTCGAGCCCACCGTACGTGGCGCCAAGGGCTCAGGTTCCCAGCGGCTTTATTCGTTCCGCGACATCTTGATCCTCAAGGTGATCAAGCGGCTGCTCGACGCGGGGATCTCGTTGCAGCAGATCCGCACCGCGGTGCAGTTCCTGCACGACCGCGGCACCGATGACCTGACCCGCGTCACGCTGATGAGCGACGGCGTCTCGGTGTACGAGTGCACCAGCAACGACGAGGTCATCGACCTGCTCTCAGGGGGCCAGGGCGTGTTCGGCATCGCGATCGGGGGAGTGTGGCGCGAGATCGAGGGCTCGCTGGCCGAACTGCCGTCCGAGCGCACCGCCGACGTCACCGACACCGTTGCCGCACCGGCAGCCGGCGATGAGCTCGCCGCTCGTCGCGCCGCCCGCAACGTGGGCTGAGGCCCACCCCGGAAGGTATGACGCAGGTCACGATGCTCCCCTAGGTTGGAAGGGCCAACTCGACTCGGAAGAGTAAGGCCTTGCCCGACCTACGTCTGGGCGGCATCGCCCACGCCACGCTGATCGATGCCAACTGGCCGCCTTCATGGCCGGCATGGCCGCCAACATCAGCGCGTTCAACACCGTCTTCAGTTATGACCTGTGGCAGCACTACATCCGCAAGAACCACGACGACGACTACTACCTGCGCATCGGTCGCCTGGCAACCGTCGCCGCCACCTTCATCGCGATCTTCACCGCCTCCATCGCGGGACGGTTCAGCAACGTCATGGACTACCTCCAGACCTTGTTCGGGTTCTTCAACGCACCGCCCTGGTCATCGCACTCAGCATCGCGTTCTAACGAGAGGGCAGCACCATGTCATCTTCATCTGCTGAGAGCACCCCCGAATCCGCAGGCTCGCCGACCAAGACGGCGGGCGCCTTCGACATCCGCAACATCATCGGAGCCCTGCTGGGGATCTATGGCCTGTTGCTGACGCTTGCCGGGATGGCTTTCGATCCCGCAACCGACAAGACCGGGGGCATCAACGCCAACCTCTGGACCGGGCTGGGACTGCTGGTGGTCGCAGCGGCCTTCTTGGGTTGGGCGCGCTGGCGCCCGATCAAGGTTCCCGAGGACGTCGACTCGCCACGCAACGATCCCACGCGCCCAGCGCCCAAGGTGTCGCCTCCTCGGGATTGATCCGGTAGGTTCGACAGCGCTGACTATCCCGCACGGGAGAGTCTTCGTACGCCTTCGGCCCGCGGGCCGGTGACGTGACGAAGCGCCGAAGGGGCAACTCCTCCCCGGAACCTCTCAGGCGCCAGGACCGTGTGGAGCAGGCAACTCTGGAGCCCGCGGGCGACTGAGGGGGAGCGACCCGAGTCCCGCAATTCGAGGAGCGCCCATGACCGATCAGCCGTACGTTCTCGCCGACCTGGAGACCGGCGCCGCCCACGCCTTCTCACGGCGTCACATCGGCGTCACCCAAGACGATGTCGCCACGATGCTCCAGACGCTCGGATACGAGTCACTCGAAGCGCTGATGCAGACGGCAGTCCCCGCCAGCATCGCCATGGCTGAGTCGCTGAACCTGCCCGGCCCGGCCTCGGAAGACGCCGTCGCCAAGGAACTGCGCGCGCTCGCGGCGGCGAATCGGCCAGGTGAGTCCATGATCGGTCTCGGCTACTCCGGCACGATCACTCCTCCGGTGATCCGGCGCAACGTACTGGAGGACCCGTCGTGGTACACCGCCTACACGCCCTACCAGCCGGAGATCTCCCAAGGCCGGCTCGAAGCGCTGCTCAACTTCCAGACGATGATCGCCGACCTTGCTGGCCTGGCTTTGGCAGGGTCGTCGCTGCTTGACGAGGGCACCGCTGCAGCCGAGGCGATGACGCTGATCCGGCGAGCAGACCGCAAAGCCACCGGCGCGTTCGTCGTCGACGCCGACGCACTCCCGCAGACGCTCGAAGTCGTACGCACCCGGGCCCGGGGGCTCGGGATCGAGGTCGTCGTCGCAGACCTGACCGAGGGCCTGCCGGAGGGGGACCTGTGCGGTGTGCTCGTGCAATATCCCGGTGCTTCGGGTCGCATCAGCGACCCCCGGCCGGTGATCGAGGCGATCCACGAGCGCGGCGGCATGGCGGTGGTTGCGGCCGACCTGCTGGCCTTGACGCTGTTGGAGGCACCGGGGGCACTCGGCGCCGATGTGGTGGTCGGTTCGTCGCAACGTTTCGGAGTGCCGTTGTTCTACGGCGGCCCGCACGCGGGATTCATGGCCGTACGGTCCGGGTTGGAGCGGCACCTGCCCGGTCGCCTGGTCGGCGTCAGCGTGGACGCGGAGGGGCGGCCGGCGTACCGCCTGGCACTGCAGACCCGCGAGCAGCACATCCGCCGCGACAAGGCGACGTCCAACATCTGCACCGCGCAGGTCCTGCTGGCGGTCGCTGCCTCGATGTACGCGGTCTATCACGGGCCGGACGGCCTACGCGCGATCGCGCGGATGACCCACGGCTACGCCTCCCTACTCGCCCAGACGCTGAGCGCCGGTGGGTACGAGGTCGGGCAGGATGCCTTCTTCGACACCTTCACCGTGGCGGCACCGGGTCGCGCGAGCGACATCGTCGCGAGCGCTCGTACGCTCGGCGTGCACCTTCGTCTCGTCGACGCGGACACGGTCGGCATCTCCACATCCGAGACGACGACCCGCTCCACTCTTGCCTCGGTGCTCAAAGCGTTCGGGCTCAGCGCCGATCTGAGCACCACGAACCCGGGCGTACGCCTGCCCGACTCGCTGCTGCGACAGACCGACTTCCTGACCCACCCGGTGTTCCACGAGCATCGCAGTGAGACCCAGATGCTGCGCTACCTGCGCAAGCTTTCCGCGCGTGACTACGCGCTCGACCGCGGCATGATCCCGCTCGGTTCGTGCACGATGAAGCTCAACGCCACCACCGAGATGGAGCCGATCAGCCTGCCGGGTTTCGCCGACGTGCACCCGTTCGTACCGGCTCAGGACGCCACCGGCTATGCCAAGTTGATCGGCGATCTGGAGGGTTGGTTGGCTGAGGTCACCGGCTATGACCGAGTCTCGATTCAGCCCAACGCGGGCTCGCAGGGTGAGTTGTCGGGCCTGCTGGCGATCCGTGGCTACCACCAGGCCAACGGCGACGAGGGGCGTGATGTCATCTTGATCCCGTCCTCGGCACACGGCACCAACGCGGCATCGGCCGTGATGGCCGGACTCCGTGTGGTCGTGGTCAAGGCGGCCGAGGACGGATCGGTGGATCTGGACGACCTGCGCGCCAAGTGTGAGCAGCACGCCGAGACATTGGCCGGAATCATGGTGACGTATCCGTCGACGCACGGCGTCTACGAGGAGACCATCACCGAGTTGTGCGACCTCGTGCACGCGGCGGGGGGCCAGGTGTATGTCGACGGTGCCAACCTCAACGCGCTGCTCGGCTACGCGCGCCCAGGTCGGTTCGGCGGCGACGTATCCCACCTCAACCTGCACAAGACCTTCTGCATCCCGCACGGTGGCGGCGGTCCGGGTGTCGGTCCGGTCGCGGTTCGCACGCACCTGGCGCCGTACCTTCCCTCACACGAGCAGCACCCCGACGAGGCGAAGCGCGCTGGCATCGGTGCCATCAGCGCGGCACCGTACGGTTCCGCAGGCATCCTGGCCATCACGTGGGCCTACATCCGGTTGATGGGAGCCTCGGGGCTGACCCGCGCGACCGCGACTGCGGTGCTGAGCGCCAACTACATCGCCAAGCGGCTCGGTCAGGCCTTCCCGGTGCTGTACACCGGCGACAACGGTCTGGTTGCTCACGAGTGCATCCTCGATCTGCGCGGCCTTACCAAGGACACCGGTGTCACGGTCGACGACGTCGCCAAGCGGCTCGTCGACTACGGTTTCCACTCGCCCACCATGTCGTTCCCCGTCGCGGGCACGCTGATGGTCGAACCCACCGAGTCCGAAGACCTGCGCGAGATCGACCGGTTCTGCGAGGCGATGCTGGCCATCCGTGACGAGATCGACCAGGTGGCTGCCGGGACCTACTCGGCCGAAGAGTCGCCGCTGCGCAACGCCCCGCACACCTCGCGGGCACTCGTGGGCGAGTGGGATCGCGCGTACGACCGGACGCTGGGCGTCTTCCCCTCGGGGATCGATCCGGACAAGTACTGGCCGCCCGTGGCGCGCATCGATCAGGCGTACGGCGACCGGAATCTGGTCTGCGCCTGCCCGCCTCCGGAGGCGTTCGCCGACTGACCGCGGCGTTTTGGCGCGGCAGGTCAGCGGGCCTGGCTCACGCTGGACATGTTGAAGTCGGGGATCCGCAGCGCCGGCGTGGCGGTGCGGTTGAAGTAGTCGTCGCCCCATTCGCGGCTGAAACTCCGCTCCGGCGCAGAGGCATGCGTGAACCGGTTCAGCAGATCGATCGGGGATTCGTTCCAACGGAAGTTGTTGACCTCGCCGGTGATCGCACCGTCCTCGATCAGGTAGACGCCGTCGCGGGTGAGCCCGGTAAGCAGGAGAGTTTGCGGATCGACCTCGCGGATGTACCACAAACAGGTCAGCAGCAGTCCGCGCTCCGTGCCGCGTACCAGATCGTCGAGAGACCCTGATCCGCCCGCGTCGAGAATCAGATTGTCGACGTACGGCGTGACGGGCTGGCCAGTGAGGTCAGCCGACTGCCGTGTCTGGATCAGGGAGCGCAGCACGCCGTTCTCGATCCACGGGGTTCGGCCGAGAGGGAGCCCGTTGTCGAACACCGATTGCTCGTTGTCCGACGTCGAGGCGGTGTTGAAGCCGGCGCACTCCAGGCCGGGGTAGGCGGGGTCGGAGAAGAGCGAGACACCCGCTTTGGTCAATGCCTCGCCCAGCCGGGTGCCGCCACCGGGGCGGCTATACACCGACTGGCCGTCGGCCGCGGTGCGCGCACCGGCATACCAGTAGGCATCGATCATCAGGTCGGCGACCGAACTCGGCGGCAGGATCGTGTCGTAGCGCCCGGCCGGCAGCTCGATCTGGCGCGACCCCCAGGCCAGCCGACGCGCCAGCGACTGCTCCATCGCCAACGGATCGACGTCGGTGAAGTCGAGGGTGGCGCCACCGACCCAGGCGCTGCGACTGAGGTCACCGGGTTTGCCGGTGCACGCGTAGTGCCCGGTCGGCTGGGCGTGACGCAGCCGCAGACCGGTCGTCGAGCCGAGGTAGGTGGTCTGCACCCGGTGATCCACGAAGCCGTAGAGCACCCGGTCCGCCGCCGTAGCCACACCGAACGCCTCACCCAGGTGGGGTGCGAAGTCCGCGAACACGTCGATGCCGGTCTGGGCGGGCGGCTCTGACCAGGCTGGGGAGGCGTCGCCTGACACCAGCTCGGCCGCATCCTCGGCCGCACCCGCCGATCGCGCCGCAGAGTCGGCGGCAGCCACCAATGCTCGCGCCTGCTCGGGCGTGGTGACGCTGCCGGTGACCGATCCGGCGCTGACCCCGCCACCTTGGCGTACGAACGAAATGACGGTGAGGGTCAGCCCGTGCATCACGCCGTTGGTGGTCAGGGTGTTGTTGGCCCAACGGAGATTGGCCGAGACCTCGTTGGTCGCGATCGCGAGGCAGTCGTCGGCCGAGGTGGCGGCCAGCGCGACCTCGACGAGGTCCTGGGGTGTGGTGGTCATCAGTGGCCCGCCTCGTCTTGGGTGTTGAGGATTCGTACGCCGCGGAATCGTGCGGTGGGCGCGCCGTGACTGACCGCGGCGACCTGACCCGGCTGCGCCTTCCCGCAGTTGAAGGCACCGCCCAGGAGCCATGTGTCGGGTCCCCCCACGGCGTCCATCGAGCCCCAGAAGTCGGTGGTGGTGGCCTGGTAGGCGGCGTCTCGTACCTGCCCGTCCAGGCGGCCGTCGGTGATCTTGAAGAAGCGCTGGCCGGTGAACTGGAAGTTGTAGCGCTGCATGTCGATCGACCAGGACTTGTCTCCCACGACATAGAGGCCGTCCTCGACCTCGGCGATGAGCTGCTCGGTGCTAGGCCCGTCCTCAGCAGGTTGCAAAGACACGTTGGCCATCCGCTGGATGGGGATGTGACCGGGAGAGTCGGCGTACGCACAACCGTTGGAGCGTCCGCCGTTGAGTTCGGGTTTGGCGTGGCCCATCACCCGATCGAGTTGGTAGCCCACCAGGATGCCGTCGCGAACGATGTCCCACGCCTGAGTCTGGACACCCTCGTCATCCCATCCGATCGTCGCCAGACCGTGTTCGACGGTGCGATCACCCGTGACGTTCAACAACTCGGAGCCATAGCGCAGTGAGCCGAGCTGGTCGTAGGTCGCGAACGACGTGCCCGCGTAGTTGGCTTCGTAGCCCAACGCCCGATCGAGCTCGGTCGCGTGTCCGATCGACTCATGGATGGTCAGCCACAGATTGGAGGGGTGAATGACCAGGTCGTAGGTCCCCGGGGTCACACTCGGCGCACGGAGCTTCTCGTCGAGCAGATCCGGCACCTCGGCGATCTCGGCGTCCCAGTCCCAGTGCTCGTTGTCCGCGACGTACTCCCACCCGCGCCCCGCCGGGGGTGCGATGGAGGTCATCGAGTCGAACACCCCGCTGTCGGCATCGGCGCCCATCGCCTCGAAGGTCGGCATCAGCCTGATCCGCTGCTGAGTCAGGGTGGTGCCGGTCAGGTCGGCATAGAACTTGCACTCGTGCACCTGCGAGAGCGACGCACTGGCATGTTGCACGGTCGGGTGATCCAGCAGACGGCGGGTCCACTCGACCAGACGAGCCGACTTCTCGCTCGTTGACACCTCGAACGGGTCGATGTCATAGGCAGACACCCAAGCCAGGTCGTCGTACGTCGGCTCGGGCGCGATCTGCACCGGGGCAGTGGTCATGCCGCTGGCTACTTCGGCAACGCGGACGGCCGTCTCGGCCACGCGGGGAGCCTCGGCCTCGTCCAGCACGACGCCGGCAGCGAAACCCCAGGCCCCGTGGTGGATGACGCGCACCGCGAAGCCCAGGTCCTCACTGTCGGAGATCCCTTGCACGCCACCATCGCGCACTCCGATGCGCTGACCGCGAATCCGTTCCATCCGGAAGTCGGCGTGGGTGGCGCCGAGTTCGGCCGCCCGGGCCAGCGCGATCTGGCTGAGGCTCCGCAGGGGCAACTCCAAGAAGGTGGGATCAACCGAGGCCATGGGCGCCAACCTAACGACTAGGACGTCGCGTCCACCACCGGGATCGAGGCCCGCACGGTGGAGCCACCCCGGCGGCCCTTGACGACCTCGAGCCTGGTCGGAATGCGATCGTGCATCTCGGCCACGTGGCTGACCACCCCCACCACACGGCCGCCTTCCCGGAGTCCATCGAGGGTGTTCATCACGTCTTCGAGGGTGTCGGCGTCCAGGCTGCCGAACCCCTCATCAACGAAGAGGGTGTCGAGGCGAGAATCCCCGATCGCGCTGGCGTCGGACTGCTGGGTCAGTGTGTCCGCCAGGCCGAGGGCCAGCGCGAGAGAGACCACGAAGGTCTCCCCACCCGAAAGCGTCCCCGGATCGCGAGATTCGCCGGTCCAGTCGTCGCGGACGAGCAGACTCAGACCGCCGCGCGTCTCACCGGCGCCACGTTGGTCGCTGTGCTCCAAGGAGTAGCGGCTGTCGCTCATCGTCAGCAGCCGGGCATTGGCCGCCTCCACCACCTGGGTCAGGCGATAGGCCAGCACATAGGCCGAGAGCCGCATCTGCAGCAGGTTGTCGGCCGACTTCCCGTCCACGAATTGCGACAGCGACGTGGCAAGTGCGACGTCATCCAGCAGCGGCGCCCAGCGGCTGAGTGCCTGGTCAAGGGCCGCCCGGAGCCCCGACAGGCGCCCGAGCCGCTCGCGAGAGCGCGCCAGGCTTGTGTCGGCGGCCACGCCGGCCTGTTCGGCCGCCTGCGCCTCGGCCCGGAGGACGTCGAGATCGGGGGCCGGACGCGTGCTCGCCGCGACAAGCTCAGGGTCGGCGAGAAGTGCCTCGACCTGGGCCACGTCACGGTCGTGGGCGGTGACCTGCTCCTGCCACCGGCTGATCACCTCAGGTGTGCAGAGCGCACCGCGGGCTTCGTCCGCGCAAGCGAATGGTGTCTCGGCCAGCGCCGCCATGAGCGCCCGGTGGGCACGTCGCCGCTCGGTACGGCGGGTGCGCGCGACGTCCATGGCGGCGATCACCTGGCGCAGGTGGGCCAGCCCCTCAGTACGCTCGGCGAACAGCGGACTCGGATCACCGTCGGCCACGTCGGGCACGGCTTGTCTGATCCTGGCGTCGAGCGAGTCACGGTTCGCCAGCATCGTGGCGCGGGCCGACTCCATGCCCACTCGTTTGAGTTCGAGCGTACGTCTGGCCTCGTCCAGCGCACCCGATTGGGTCAGGAGTGCATCGTAGGCGCGTTGGTCGGCAGCGAGACGGTCGGCTGTGTGCTGCGTCAGGTCGAGTTCGGCACGTGCCTGGGCCAATTGTTCGGCGATGGTGGCCCGGTCGCCGTCGGCCTGGGTCTTGGCCAGCGCCAGCGTCGTGGTGAGGTCTCGGCAGTGCTCCTCGTGCAGGTGACGTGCCGCGTTCGCATCGTCGGCGGCCTTGCGAGCGGCGCGTTCGTCCTCGGCCGCCGGCGCCCCCGGCTCAGGTTCGGCGGGCCGGGGATGATCTGCCGAACCACACACCGGACAAGAGCAGCCCACCGCCAGCCCACCTGCGATCTCGGCGGCCATTCCCGACAACCGACGTTCGCGAACGTCGTGGACCACATCGAGGGCGGCCTGAGCTCGATCAACCGCGTCCTGTCGCGCCTCGTGCGCGCAGACCAGTTCGACGCGGAGCCGCTCGGCGCGTTCGGCCGCGTCGGCTCGCTGCTGCCAGGCACGCACCCGGGCCGACGTGGCCTCCAGTCGGTCGGCGGCGGCCCGTGACTCGTGCAGCGACTCCTGGGCGGCGCGCAGCTTCTCCGGCACCGAATCGGCCATCGCCGCTTGCCGCGACGCCTCGGCATCCAACGCAGCCAGGTCCCGGTCGTAGGTGCCGATCGCCTGCTCGGCCGTGAGGCGCGCCTTGGCGTCCTCGACAGCGAGCCTGGCCGTCTCCACGGCCTCGACGGCCTTGACCTCGAGCCCGGCCAACTCGTGTCGATCGGTGGTGTCGACCGCGGCTGAAGCCCTCGCTTCGGCGAGGATCACCTCAGCCTCGTCGTGGCTGCACGCGGTCTCCTCGACCAGGCTCAGCAACGACCGCCAGCGCACTTGCCGCGTGTGCCGCGTTCAGGCGTTCGAGTCGCGCAAGGTGTGCCTGCGACTGCGCAGCCAGAGTCTCGGCGCGGGCGGCTGCAGCCAGCTGTCGACCTTGCAACTCGGCCAGGGCCTCCGCGTCGACCCGACGCGAGGACGCCTCGACTCGACGTGTGGCGGCGGCGCGGGCGAATGCCGTGCACTCCGCGTGATCAGCGGTGACGGTATCGATCACCTTGGCGGCCCACTGCGAACACGCCGCAGCGCCAGCCACGGTGGCGAGGTCGTGTCCATCCCAGTCCGACGGGATGGGGGACGTCGCGGCTTCGCTGATCCGGCTGACGAGTTCGCGTACGCGCTCTTCCTCAAGCTCCGACTGACGGCGCAACGTCGTGCGGTGGTGCCGCAGCCACGCCTCCACCTGGCCGAAGCGCTGGGTGCGGAAGAGTCGCTCCAGCAAGTGCTGACGATCATCGGGCTTGGCACGCAAGAACGTGTGGAACTCACCTTGAGGCAACATCGCGACCTGACAGAACTGCGCCATGGTCATGCCGATCAGATCGCCCACCAGGTGACCGATCTCATCCAGTCGGGTCGAGCGGGTGATCCACTCGCCGTCGACCTGCTCGAGCAGAGCGCCCTTCGCGGGCTCGGTGGTCTCGCCGGTGCCGCGCCGTTTGGCTCGTCGCCAAGCAGGCGAGCGCTCGAACCGGAACCGTCGGCTCGAGAGAGTGCATTCGAGCCGCACCCGCGGAGCGGTCGCGGGATCGGCCAGATCCGAGCGCAGTCGCTTGGCGGTCGACCGATCACCGGGCACGTCGCCATAGAGCGCGAAGCACACGGCATCGAGAATGCTGGACTTCCCAGATCCGGTGGCCCCACTGAGCAGAAAGAGTCCAGAGGCGCTGAGTGCGTCGAAGTCGATCGTGACCGACTCGGCGAACGGCCCGAAGGCCGTGATGTGCAACTCGTGCAGCCGCATCAGACCGCCACCTCCGCGTCCTGATCGCGGTCGTGGCAGCAGGCGTCGACCGCCTCGCGAAGCAGCGCCGACTCGGCCGGGGTGGCGCCGCGCCCGCGAAGGTCCTTCACGAAGGCCAGAGCGATCTCGTGGTCGTCGCGTTCGTGCCAGCGCCGCCGCGCCGACGTCAACGGGGTCTCCCGCGTCGGCTCGAATCCGAGAACCAGGGCATGCGGGAAACGACGACGTAGTCGCTCCATCGGCTGGACCGGCCGACTGTCGTCGGTCAACGTCGCCTGCACCCAGGCTGCTTCGTCACCCGCCAACGCCGGGTCTGACAGCAACTCTTCGAGGGTGCCGCGCAACCGCGCCAGCGGCCGGGGCACCGGTGCCGGGATGAAGGTGGTGGCCGCAATGCCCCCTGCACCAAGATCGATCAGCCACGATCCCTTCAGATGGGTGGCCTCGGAGAAGGAGTAGGCGAGCGGACTGCCCGAATAACGGACCTGCTCGGTGACGCGTTGGGCGCCGTGCAGGTGCCCCATGGCGACGTAGTCGATGCCCTGGAAGACGTCGGCGGAGACCATCGAGACTCCACCCACGCTGATGTCGCGCTCGGAGTCGCTCGGCGCACACCCGGCCACGAAGGCATGAGCCAGCACCACGCTGCGCGTGTGGCGACGTGCGGACAGGTCGGCGCGCACCCGGTGCATGGCCTCGGTCAGCGCGGCCTCGTGGGAGCGACTGCGCAGGGACCAGGCAGGGGAGACCACCGCGGGTTCGAGGAACGGGATGGCATGCACGGCGACCTGACCATGCGCATCGTCGAGCAGCACCGGGGTGCCGACCTCACCCGGTCTCGTACGCACGAAGACCCCTGCCGCATCGATCAATCGCGACCCGAAGCCGAGCCGCTGGGCAGAGTCGTGATTGCCCGACGACACCACCACTTTCGCGCGCGAGGCGGCCAGCCGCGAGAACGTGTCGTCGGCCAACGCGACCGCGTCGACCTGGGGGAGCGCGCGGTCGTAGACGTCGCCCGACACGACCACGAGGTCGACCTGCTCGGACTCCACGACCTCCAAGAGGTGATCGGCGTACGCGCCCTGATGGGTGAGCATCCCCTCGCGGTGGAACGACCGGCCAAGGTGCCAGTCGGAGGTGTGCAGGATGCGCATAGGACGAACCTAGATTCGACCACCGACAGTCGGGGTCACCACACGCCCTGACCGGCCGATTCAGGCGTACCTGACGGTCCTCGACTCATCGGTGAAGCCGAAGAGCGCCAACCCGCTGCGTTCGGCCAGAGACACCGACAGGCTCGTCGGCGCACCCACCGCGACGAGTGCCCCGACACCCGCGGCTGCTGCCTTCTGGACCAACTCGAAACCGGCGCGACCACTCACGACCAGGGCTGCCTCGGCGGGGGACTGACCTGCCAGCACCCGCGCGCCGGTGACCTTGTCGACGGCGTTGTGCCGACCGACATCCTCGCGTACGACCCACAACGTGCCGTCCGACGAGGCCAGCGCCGCCGCGTGCGCGCCACCGGTCTTGGCGAAGACACTCTGGCGCTCCCGCAGCGCGCCCGGGAGGTGTCGTACGACGTCGGCGCTCAGGTCGGCTCCCTCCCACCGAGACACCGGCGGGCTGGCCAGCGCCGCGGCGACCGAATCCTTGCCGCACACACCGCAGGCAGACGAGCCGCTGCTCTGGGCGCCGATCGTACGCTCGGGCAACTCCACGGGACGGTCGACGTTCACGGTGACCACGTTGAACTCCTGCTCCGCGTCGAGACTCTCGTCGGTGCAGTAGGCGACCTGGCGGATCCACTCCGGACGCACGATCGCCTCGTGGACCAAGAACCCGGCAGCCAACTCGAAGTCCTGGCCGGGCGTACGCATGGTCACCCACACGCGCTGCGCCTGCGCCCCGGGCGACGCGACCCTGATCTCCAGCGGCTCCTCGGTGACGACGCGATCCTCGCGCTGACGCGTGCGTTCGTGCGTAGTCTCCTCCACGCGCAACCGGACGGTCGGCCCGGGACGGCGTGCCCTGTCGCTAACCGCCACTCGGCTCGACCAGCTCGTCGTGGTCGACGTCGTCCAGGATCAGTGCGGTGACGGCAGCGGCCAGCAGCGGGTCCGCATCAGGGTGACGAGCGCGGACGAAGCCGGAGAGGGCCTCGATCATCCGGGGCTCCCAGAAATTTCTCGATGTGCGTGGCGATCCGCTCCGCCGCAGCGTCGTCGTCGAGGTGTCCGAAGTGCCGCGCGATGTCGTTGCCCATCCGCAGCTCCCGGTGGAGTGCCCTGGCTGTCGAGCCCGGTCACCGGTGCGCCTCCGCGAGCGGCACTCCCGCATGCTCTTGTTGCTCGGCCTCGCGCGCGTTCGCGACGCCGACCTGGACGGCCGTCACCTTGTATTCGGGGCAGTTGGTCGCCCAGTCGGAGTTCTCGGTCGTCACGACGTTGGCGCCGCTCACCGGGTGATGGAACGTCGTGTAGACCACGCCGGGCTGCATCCGCTCGCTGACCTCGGCCCGCATCGCGGTCGTGCCGACCCGCGAGGAGATCTCCACCAGGTCGCCGGTCGAGATCCCGCGCATCTGCGCGTCCGAGGGGTGGATCTCCAAGACGTCCTCGGGGTGCCAGGTGTTGTTGGCCGTACGCCGGGTCTGGGCCCCGACGTTGTATTGCGACAGGATCCGACCGGTCGTGAGGATCAGCGGGAACCGTCGGTTCGTACGCTCGGTCGTGGGCACATAGACGGTCTCCATCAGGTGACCCTTGCCGCGTACGAAACCGTCCACATGCATCACCGGAGTGCCCTCGGGCGCCGCCTCGTTCACGGGCCACTGCATCGAGCCCTCGGCGTCCAGGCGGGCGAACGAGACACCGGCGAAGGTAGGGGTGGTCGCGGCGATCTCGGCCATGATCTCGGCCGGTTCGGCGTACGACATCGGGTAGCCCATCGCGGTGGCGATGTCACACACCACCTGCCACTCGTCCTTGCCCACGCGCGTGGGGAAGACCGGGCGTACGCGTCCGAGTCGACGCTCGGCATTGGTGAACGTGCCGTCCTTCTCCAAGAAGCTCGTGCCGGGCAGGAACACGTGGGCGAACCGAGCGGTCTCGTTGAGGAAGAGGTCCTGCACGACGACCAGGTCCAGCGAGCGCAACGCGGCCTCGACGTGCGCGGTGTTGGGGTCGCTCTGCGCGATGTCCTCACCCTGCACATACAGTCCGCGGAAGGTGCCGGCCAGCGCCGAGTCGAACATGTTGGGGATGCGCAGCCCGGGCTCGGACTGCAGCGTGGTGCCCCACAACTGCTCATAGATCGCGCGTACGTCGTCGAGCCCGACGTGGCGATAACCGGGGAACTCGTGCGGGAAGGACCCCATGTCGCACGAGCCCTGCACGTTATTCTGACCGCGCAGTGGGTTGACGCCCACGCCCTGGCGGCCGATGTTTCCGGTCAGCATGGCCAGGTTGGCCAGCCCCATCACCATCGTCGAACCCTGGCTGTGCTCGGTCACGCCGAGGCCGTAATAGATGGCGCCGTTGCCGCCGGTGGCATAGAGCCGGGCCGCAGCGCGCAACTCGGCCGGGTCGATCCCGGTGATCTCCGCGGTCGACTCGGGGGAGTTCTCCTCGCGCCGGATGAAAGCCAGATAGTCCTCGACGTTCTCGCATCGCTCCTGGAGGAACTTTTCGTCGTGCAGACCCTCGGTGACGATCACGTACGCCATCGAGTTGATGAAGGCGACGTTGGAACCGGGCAGGACCGGCAGGTGGTGGGCGGCCTCGACGTGCGGAGCGCGTACGAGACCGATCCGGCGGGGGTCCGCGACGATGATCTTGGCGCCCTCACGCAGCC
Organism: Nocardioides sp.; assembly: GCA_037045645.1. Taxonomy (NCBI): domain Bacteria; kingdom Bacillati; phylum Actinomycetota; class Actinomycetes; order Propionibacteriales; family Nocardioidaceae; genus Nocardioides; species Nocardioides sp. The sequence goes on along the minus strand of JBAOIH010000001.1, from coordinate 1,594,031 downwards.
GCTTCTTCATCCGCGAGCCGAAGACGGGGTGGGCGTCGGTGGGGTTGGCGCCGATCAGCAACATCACGTCGCAGTGGTCGACCGACTCGAAGTCCTGGGTGCCGGCCGAGGTCCCGAAAGTCTGGTTGAGGCCATAACCGGTGGGGGAGTGACACACCCGGGCGCAGGTGTCGACGTTGTTGTTGCCGAATGCCGCGCGCACCATCTTCTGGACGACGTAGACCTCTTCGTTGGTGCATCGCGACGACGAGATGCCGCCGATCGCGCCGACGCCGTGCTCGGCCTGGATCGCCTTGAATCCCTCGGCGACCTTGGCGATCGCCTCCTCCCAGGAGACCCGACGCCACTCGTCGTCAAGGGTGTCGCGCACCATCGGGTGCAGCTGGCGATCATCGTGGGCGGCATAGCCGTACGCGAACCGGCCCTTGACGCAACTGTGTCCCTCATTGGCGCCACCGGTCTTGGCGGGCATCATCCGGACGACGCGCGAGTCGTCGCCCTCGCCCTGGACCTCGGCGCGGAAGGTGCAGCCGACGCCGCAGTAGGCGCAGGTGGTCTCCACCGAGCGCGTCGGCATGCCCAGGTCGATGATCGACTTCTCGGTGAGGGCACTGGTGGGGCAGGCCTGGACGCAGGCGCCGCACGAGACACATTCCGACGACAAGAAGTCGGTGCCGCCCGAGCTGACGAACGACTCGTCGCCGCGGCCGTCGATGCTGAGCGCGAAGGTGCCCTGCACCTCGCCGCACGCGCGTACGCAACGTGAGCAGACGATGCACGCGGAGTCGTCGAAGGCGAAATAGGGGTTGGAGTCGTCGATCGGACGCTCCTCGCGACCGGGACGGCCATAGCGGACCTCGGCGGCGCCGACGCGTACGGCCAATGCCTGGATCTCACAGTTGCCGCGCGCGCAACCGGCACAGTCCTCCGGATGTTCGGAGAGATAGAGCTCCATCACCCCGCGGCGCAACGCCTGGACCTGCTCGGTGTTGGTCTGCACCGTCATGCCGTCGCTGCACGGAGTCGTACACGAGGCGGGCGTCGTGCCGGGACGCGCGGTGTCGGTCTCGACCAGGCACATCCGACACGAGCCGTACGCCTTGAGCGAATCGGTGGCGCACAACTTGGGGATGTCGATGCCCGCCTCGGCTGCGGCGCGCATGACCGACGTGCCCTCGGGAACGCTGACCTCGCGCCCGTCGATGGTCACGGTCACCTCGGTCGTGCCGGTCCCCGCTGGGGTGCCGAGGTCTCGCTCTGGCGCCAGGGTCGCGTCCTGGGTCATGGGAATCAGCCGTCCTTCCGAGCGGAGTGGAGCGTCAGCGCGCTGCGTACGGGCATCGGCGTCAGGCCGCCCATGGCGCACAGCGAGCCCTTCGTCATGGTCTCGCAGAGATCCTCGATCAGGACCAGGTTGGCCTCGACGTCTCGGCCTTCGAGGACGCGGTCCATCACCTCGACGCCGCGCACGGAGCCGACGCGACACGGGGTGCACTTGCCGCACGACTCGACCGAGCAGAACTCGAGCGCGAATCTGGCCATCTTGAGCAGATCGATGCTGTCGTCGAACACCACGATGCCGCCGTGCCCGAGCATGCCACCGGCCTCGGCGAGTTCTTCGTACGCCAGAGGCACGTCGAGGTCGTCGGGTCCTAGGTAGGCGCCGAGCGGGCCACCGACCTGGACCGCGCCGACCGGCCGACCGCTCAGCGTGCCGGCGCCGTACTCCTCGACGAGCTCGCGCAGCGTCACGCCGAAGGGCAACTCCACGAGCCCGCCCTGCTTGATGTTGCCCGCGAGTTGGAACACCTGGGTGCCGCGGGACTTGCCGAGCCCGAGGTCGGCGTACGCCTGGGCGCCGTCGGCCAGGATCATCGGCACCGCACCGAAGGTGAGCACGTTGTTGATCACGGTCGGCTGTCCGAAAAGGCCGGAGATGGCCGGGATCGGCGGCTTGGCCCGCACCTCACCGCGCTTGCCCTCGAGGCTGTCGAGCATCGAGGACTCCTCACCGCAGATGTAGGCACCCGCGCCTACGCGCAGGTGCAGATCGAAGGTGAAGCCCGTGCCGAGGATGTCGGCGCCGAGGAAGCCGCGGGTGTACGCGGTTTCGATCGCGCGGCGCAGCATCGCGATGGCGTGGGGGTATTCCGAGCGCAGGTAGACATAGCCCTCGCTCGCCCCGACCGCGTACGCGGCGATCGTCATGCCCTCGATCAAGACGAAGGGGTCGCCCTCCAGCAGGATCCGGTCGGCGAAGGTGCCGGAGTCACCCTCGTCGGCGTTGGCGCAGATGAACTTCTGCTCGGCGTCGGTCTCCAGCACGGTGCGCCACTTCAGGCCCGTCGGGAAGCCGGCGCCGCCGCGGCCGCGAAGGCCGCTGTCGAGGATCTCGGTGACGATGTCTGCCGGTGCCATGGTGAGCGCCTTGCGAAGTCCTGCCCACCCGCCGTCGGCTTCGTACGCGTCGAGGTCTGCGGGCTCCACCCTTCCTACGCGGGCGAAACTCACGCGCTGCTGCGCGGCGAGCCAGGGATGGGTCTCGATGTCACCGAGGTCGGGGGCCGAGCCTTCGAGCACTGCCGCGACCTGGTCCGGCGTCAGCGTTGGGGTAGGCGACGCGCCCATCCTCACGCTCCACCTCGACGAGGGGTTCGAGCCAGAGCAGGCCCCGCGTGCCGTTGCGTTTGACGCTGGCACCGGCGGCTGCGAATGCGTCCGCCACGTCGTCCGCGCCGACCGACACGGCAGCGGCATCGAGAGGGACCCACACCGTGGTCATGCGCGCCACCCCTCGGTCATCTTGGTGAGTCGCTGCGGGGTCAGCCGTCCGACCAGGGTGCCGTCGATCAGGGCGGAGGGACCGAGGGCGCAGTTGCCCAGGCAGAAGACGGTGCCGTGGTCGACATCGCCGCGCTCGGTCAGTTTCGAGACCACCGCGGGCTCGAAGAGGGCCTCGGCACCCAGGGACTGGCACGCTTCCGCGCCGCACACCCGTATCGAGTGGGCACGTGGGGGAGCGGTGCGGAAGTCCTCATAAAAGGAACGCACGCCGTGCACGTCGGCGCGACTGAGGTTGAGGGCGTCGGCGATCGTGGCGACGTCGTCGTCGCTGACGTAGCCGAGTTCGTCGTTGACGTCGTGGAGGATCGGCATCAGCGGCCCACGATCGTCGTGATGTGCGGCGGCGATCGCCCGCACGAGGTCTTGCCGACTGCTCATCTCAACCCTTGCCGACGGTGAATGTGATGGCAACCACACTACGCCTTTCGAGGTTGGTCAGCGGTCGCTTTGTTTCGCAGGAGGCGCACCGGTCGCGCCTGACGCAACAGCACGTCGGCGCAACTCATCCTCGGCGCGGTCCAGCCCGCCGTGTTCGAGGCCCGCCAGAGTGGTGTCTCCCTGCCAGACCAGACGGCCACGCCGCTCGACTCGGATGCTGAGAGCGCCACCGAGATGTTCCAAAGCGCCGGCGGTGTTCCTGTGCCGGCTTGGCAGCGGCACGGGCAAGACGTGGGCATCGGCCAAGGGGGCGTACGCATCGACACGCACCCGCCACCCAAATCCTCGCCCGCGCAACGTCCAGGTCGTGTCCGTGACGTGGGTTTCGACAGGGGAGACGACGGGATCGCCCAGACGGAGCACGTGTCCGTCTGGCAGACGTACGACCAGGGCGGTCACGGTGGTGCGCAGCGGTCCGGCGTGGACGAGGCCACCCGCGAAGGCTACGCAGGCAGCGGGCTCCTCGAACCCCTGCGCCTGGCCCCACCACCAGGCCTCTGGGAAGCCTTCCTTGCCCCAGTTCTTCTCGGCGTAGACCTGGGCTCCGTCAAGACTCCACGTCTCGCCGTCCATGCTCACGGTGCCGGTGGCGCGACCGCCGAGCAGCCAGGGATGCCAGTACTGATTGAGCGCTGGCACGCTGTGAAAGATGCTCGACCCGCCCCAGCGCCTACGTGGCCAACGCACCAGATCGTGCAGCCTGACGTCCAGGCGGGCGTCGGGACCCAGATCCACCAAGACGCGCCGATCGTCACCGTCGAACGCGTCGCCGCTGGCCGCGTGCACGCGGACCGGGTCGGCGTACGCTCCCTCGCGTGCCGCGATCGCCAGATGAGAGCCGGGCCAGGCGGCGAGTCCGAGAGTGGCCCAGGGACCGCGGGGTCCCTGGTTGACTCCGATCAGTGCGATCACCGAGCGAGCGCGCGCCACGTCGGTGAAGCGCCAGAAGTAGCCCTCCATCGCGACACCGTGCGCGAGCAGCGGGTCGCCTCCGGGCTGGTCTGCGCCGGTGGCGCGGTAGGCGCGCAGCAATGGGTTCACCGCACCCCCACCGCCGCTTCGCGACGTGCGTCACCTGCGGCCTGGAGGGTGTGGTCGGCGAACCGATAGGCGGCGCCCACCCCGCCGAAGTACATATGAGGTTCGGGATAGACGTGTCCAGGCAACCCGGAGGCCGTGACCGCCGCGGCGAGTGAGTCATCGGCCTCGTACTCGACCTTGAAGCCCTCCGAGGTCAGCCTCAGGTGCAGGCGGGGCGCCGCGATCGCGTGCTGCAGATCGGCTCCGTGCAGGGTTCCCTGGCCCAGGACGAGCATCAGTGCGGTGGTGATCCGGTCGGCGCCAGGGGAGCCGATCGCCAACGCCCGACCATCGGCCGCACGTCCTGTCGTCGGCGCCATGTTGGAGGCCAGCCGGGTGCCTGCCGGCACCGCGTGCAGCCCGTGGCGATTGAGTTCGACCTCGCCGAGTGCGTTGTTGAGCAGAATCCCGGTGCCCGGGATGCATAGCCCCGAGCCGTACCCGCTGCTCATCGTGATCGCACACGCGTTGCCGTCGGCGTCGACGGCCGAGATGTGGGCGGTAGAGGACGACCCGCGCAAGGCGCTCAGGCCATGAACGCCGACCGACTCCAGCAAGGCGAGTCCGTCTGCTTCCAGGTCGTGGGAGAGGTCGTGCGTACGGTGGCGGTAGCCGAGCACTGCCCGCTGGATCTCGATCGCGTCCGACCAGTCCCAACGTTCGCGTCGTCCGAGTTCGCCCAACATGATCGCCAGCATGGGCCCGCCGACGGCGGGCGGTGGGTTGCAGGCGATCTCCCACTCCCCGACCTGGAGGCGAGTCGCGGGCCGGGTCACCGGGGCGTACGACACGAGGTCCTCGGCGGTGACCAGTCCCTCGTCGGCCATCGCCTCGGCGAGCGAGCGAGCCACTCGGCCGGTGCGGAACAGGGCGTTGCCCTCGCGGGCCCATTCGACCAGGACGTCCGCGAGCAGCAGGTTGCGCGTCGCCTCACCCCCCTCCAGGAGCGAGCCGTCTGGGCGGGTGACCAGAGCATGAGCCTCCGGGTCGCTACCGAAGAGGGAGTCGGCGGTGAAGGAGAGGTAGCGCGCTGCTGCGGACGACATCGGGTAGCCGTGGCGGGCCGCGCGTTCGGCCGGTGCCAGCAGGTTCGCCCAGTCGAGCCGAGCGTACGACTCGTGGGCAGCGGCGAATGCCGACGGGATGCCCGGGGTGGCCACCGATCCAGCGCCGGCGTGCATCGTCACGCCCCCGCCGTACTCGGTGCTCACCTCGCGCACGCCGCGTCCGAGAGCCTGCGGTGTCAGCCCACGCCCGGGCATCTCGACGTTGCCGTCGATCACGACGGGGTCGCCGTCTGCCGGCCAGACCGAGATGTAGCACCCTCCGCCGATCGAGACCATGCCGGGCTCGGTGGCCAAGGCCACCAGAGCTGCGGCCAGTGCGGCGTCGACCGCATTGCCACCGTCGGCTCCGGCCCCCAGCCCCGCGTCGAGTGCCTGGCGCCCTGTGGCCGCCACCGCGACTCGCTGACTGCTCATGGCGTGATCGTGTCACGCCGTGCTGGTGGTGGGGGAGATCACGTACGCCGTAGTTCGGACCCGGAGTTATTGCCAACTAGACTGTAACCACCGAAAAGTCATGATGGTCATGACGAGAGTGCAGTCTAAGGATGGAAGAGTTCATGAACGCGCAGTTGCACGTGGCCCAGGGGATCGTCGCCGGTCGGGCGTGGTCCGCAGTGGATCGGGCCCAGTTGCGCGATATCGAGCTCTGCCAAGCAGGACGCGCGTCGTCAGGCGCGTCGGCACCGCCGCGGCTGACCACCACTCAGGAACCTCGCGACGCGGGGGAGCAGGACTGGCAGGATCCGCGCATGACACGTAGCCGACGCGGTTTCAGCACCCCCGATCAGTCAGGTCGCCACTTTGTGGTGACCGGTGCCAACTCAGGCATCGGTTTGGAGACCGCGCGTGCTCTCGTGGCGGCCGGTGCCGACGTCACCTTGGCGTGCCGCAACGTCGACAAGGGTGCGCAGGCAGCTGCGGACATTCGGCGTACGACCTCTGCGGGCACCGTGGCCGTACGTTCCCTCGACCTCTCCTCGCTGGAGTCGGTCCGCACGTTCGCGGCGACGATCGACTCCGTCGATGTACTGATCAACAACGCCGGGGTGATGGGCACTCCACGAGGCACTACGCACGACGGCTTCGAGACCCAGTTCGGGACCAACCACCTGGGCCATTTCGCGCTGACGATGCTGCTCCTGCCGGTGCTGCGCGATCGGGTGACGGTCGTCAGTTCCGTCGCCCACCGCAAGGCCGACCTGGACCTCGAAGACCTCGATTTCGCACGCCGTGGTTATGGGCGCTATGCGGCGTACGGTCAGTCAAAGCTGGCCAACCTGCTCTTCCTCGCGGAGTTGCAGCGCCGCCTCACCGCCAGTGGATCGACTTTGCGTGCCACCGGCGCCCATCCGGGTTGGACCTCGAGCGGCATCACCAGGTCGACCGGCAACAAGGCCTTCACCAGGCTGGGCCAGGTGGGCAACTACCTCGCGATGCCCACCACACGCGGCGCACTGATGACCCTCTATGCGGCCACGGTCGACCTGCCCGGCAACAGTTTCATCGGCCCCGATCGCCTGGGGGAGATGCGCGGCTATCCGGCTGGAGCAGCTCGTTCGCCGCGCGCGCTCGACCCACGGCTGGCCCGTGATCTGTGGGAGGAATCGCTTCGCCTCACCGAGACGGAGTTCCCGTTCAACCGACGGTGATCTGGGAGATCTTGACGCGCTGCTTCGGAGGTCCGTCAGGGGCCCCGGTCTGGGTGCCGGCCTCGGCGATCTTCTTGATGGCCTGGACGCTCTTGGTGTCGAGTTGGCCGAAGACCGTGTAGTTGGGTTCGAGCGGGCTGTCGCCGTAGACGAGGAAGAACTGGGAGCCGTTGGTGTCGGGGCCTGAATTCGCCATCGCGAGGGTGCCGGGACCGTAGGTCTCGGTGCCCTTGAGCTCATCGGCGTACTGGTAACCGGGGCCGCCCATGCCGGTGCCGGTCGGGTCGCCGCACTGGAGCACGAAGATGCCCTCGGTCGTCAGGCGGTGACACGAGGTGTCGTCATAGAAGCCCTGCTCGCTCAAAGACACGAAGCTGTTGACGGTGCAGGGCGCGTTGGCAGCGTCCAGCGTCACGTTGAAGATGCCGGCATTGGTCGTGATGGCTGCCTTCACGCGCCCGCTCTGCGCAGGTTGGGCGGGCGGCGGGTCGATCTGCTTGGTCACCGGCATTCCGTCCGCGTTGTACGCGCAGCTGCCGTCGGTGGGTGCGGCCGTGGTGGTCGCCGTCGTGGGGGTCACGGTCGTGGGTGTGGTGTCGCGCGCGGACTCGGGCTCCTTGTCCGCTCCGCAGGCGGACAGCGCCAAGAGGGCGGCGATGCCGGGGATGAGCAGTTTCGAACGAGGGGTCCAGACCATGGCGAGGATGCTAAACGACCGTGACTCAGCTGTTGCGACCGCGTGCGGTGCCGAAGGACTCTCGGCCCGCTCAGCAGTGGGCGCGACATCGCGCAGAACTTGATTCACGCATCGTCGAGGCCCACGCAGACCGCGGTGGTCTTGCGTTGCCGGTGCTCGGCTCGGCGTACCTCTTCGGACAGCCGTCCGAACAAGCCCGGGTACGCGAGCCTCGGACGTGCTTCTTCGGACGACCGTCCGACCCGGTCCTGGCTGATCCTGAGGAATGGGTGTCACTCGCCGCGCAGCAGATTGCGCAGCTCGTGCAGGCGGGCGCGCTCTCGCTCGGTCAGCGAGTCGAGGCCGCCCTCGGAGATCTTGTCGAGCAGGTCGTCCAACTCGGCCTGGGGTGACCCGGCTGCGCCAGAGCTCAGCCACGGGCCCTCGACGACCGTCGGGCGTGGTGCCTGACTCTGGCTCGGGTGGCGCCGCATCGACTGCCGTTGCCTTCGGTCGCGCTTCGGCGCGCGTACGGCTGGGATGAACGCAAGGTCGGGGAGGAGCCCCTGGGCTCGCGCGATGATCGCCGCCGCTGCCCACCCGAGCAGGAGGTTCAGCAGTTCGGGATACAGGCCGAGCCCGAGATAGCGCAGCACCGGCAGCACCATGATGATCGCGCCGATCAGCCACGCCGGGATGTTGAAGAAGAATCGCGCGTGCAGGTTCTGGGCGATGAAGATCAAGATCACCACCGTCTGGAGTGCCTCCAGCCCGCCCAGGATCGGGCGCGACCCACCGAAGAGCAGGCCGAGTGCCAAGGTGATCGCGCTCATCGTGACGGTGGTCAAGCCGAGCAGCCAGGCGAACTTCTGCTTGCCGACCTGGTTCTCCAACTCGGTGCCGAAGTACCAGAAGATGAAGATCGTGATGACGCTCCAGAAGTCCGGAGCATTGGCCAGCGGCCAGGTCACGACCTGCCAGAGGTAGCCGCTGAGGACGTCTGCGGGCTGGAGCGCTAGTGCGCTTACGATCGCCGGGCTGAGCGCGAACAGGAAGAACGACACGATCGACATGAACGTGACCAACAGCGTGGTGCCGACATCGAGTGAACCGATGCGAAACCACGGGTCGGACTCGCCGTAGCCGCGGCGGAAGCTGAATCGATCAGACACGAGCATCAGCGTAAACGTCGGGCGGTCGCCGCGGGCGTACGAGTGCTCGATGGCGGAGCGTCGCGGACTGGCTCCAGGGACGCTTGATCGGGGGATGCCGTGCACGCAGAGCGAGACCGCCCGTTGTGTAAACCGCTGTCACATGTCAATATCGCCAGAATTTCGATTCTGTTTTCGGGCGAAGGGGTCCAGACGACATGGCGTTGCAGCAACACGACTTCGGCCGGCCGTGGGCCGCGCATCGCAAGCGGATCTACTTCTGGATGGGCGTGCTCTGCTTCTTCGTGACCATCCCGCCGTGGATCGGCGTCATGTTGGAGTGGTGGTCACCGGAGCCGATGGGCACGATCGCCGCCGGTGCCGTCTGCGTGCCGATCATGGTGCCGCTGTTCGCTGCCTGGTGGGACGCGCCGGGGGAGAACCGGACCACGCTGGAGAAGGCGTACGAGTTCATGCTCGTCTGGTTTCCGATCAGCGCACTGAGCCAGGGTCTGTGGGAACTCACCTGGCTTGTGGGTGATGCCTTGGGCTATATGAATCTGACTGAGGACCAGCACTGGGGCTGGTTCTGGTGGTTCTATGGCGCCGCCGACACTCGATTCCTCCTCAGTGACCCGGGCATCTATGGCATGGAGACGGTCGTGGTCGTGTGCGGAGCCGTGCTGATGTATCACCACTGGATCCTGATCGGGAAGGGTCGACACGACGACAAGATCCGAGTGCGCTCCATCTATTGGTGTGCGGTGGCGTTGACGATGATGCAAGCGGTCATCTTCATCTACTACGTCTCCGAGGCGCGCTCGGGCTTCGCGTTCATCGAGCAGGGCTTTTGGGGCTTCGCGTTGAAGTTCGTCTTCATGAACCTGCCGTGGCTGTTCTCCCCGATGATCCTGATCCCGCTGATCCCCAAGATGCTGGCCTACCTACACGCCAAGAACGCTTTGGTGGACGCCGGCGTGCTGACCGAGAGCGGCGAGACCACGCCTGCTCAGGCTGCGCTCAAGAGCTGACGCTGGTCGGTCACTCTGGGGACGTAAGTCCGCCGGGCTCGCCCGGTGGAGAGGAGATGACCGCACGCACTGACGCCGCCACCGTCGACGCCGGATCGAGGACTCGTCGCCGATTCGCCGAGTATGCCGTGGAGGGAAGGTCCACGACGCAGAAACCCACGGTCTCCATGGCCACCCGGTCGTGGCGGTCCCACAGCGCCAGTGCTAATCGGCGGATGATTCCCGTCATGGCGTGTTTGCATAGTGGGAAGACGACGGCGGCGCCCATAGTTTCCGACAACGGAAACCCACCCCACGGCCGGATAAACGACCACGGAAACCCGTTTCCAGCACGAGGGCGCACCGCCCGAGCGCGGAAGATCGACACAAACCCGCAGATCAGGGGACCGGGCCGTTTCGCACACACATATGCCCAAGCCCCATACGCAGACCAATACCTGACATAATGTCACTTATCGGCGATAATGTAGCGGGAGTACAACTAAACCCGTGTGCCAGCATCGGCCCACCGCGGTCAGTCCATCCGAATGCTCGGTTGGCTCACGCCGTAGAAGAGGTCAAGTGGCCTGTCTGGGTTGAGACTCGGTCTGCCGACGAGGTTGAGGGCATCACCATCGAGGCGCTCCCAGAGGTGGGTGGGCACAACGCAGACGCCAAGGTCGAGCCGGACGTCGCTGAAGTCTGGCCACCAGTCAGCGAGGGTGTTGGTGACGCGGAGTACGAAGGACACTGATCGATTTGCTGTACCGCCGGAGGCGAGACTCACTCCGTTCGTGGCCTGGTCCTTGGCTGCCAGGAACTCCTCAAAAGCCGCCTCAGTAAGGGAGGAGGGCGGGGGCAAGATTGGATCAGCGTGCAACACGACAGGAACTCGATTTTCTGACGCTACCGGTTGGGGATCTCGGATCCTGCCCTGGACCCAGATGCCCGCGAAGGTCCCCGCCCGTCCATTCATGAGGTTGGGTGCGGGACCCTCAACGGCAAGGAAACCGTCTTCCACTCGATCTATCGCTCCGAGCGCGAGTTGCAGCCAGATGACCTGCCCATTTGGACCGTCCTCGGGGATCCCGGCCAGGAGTACCTCATCCATGTCCTGGAGAACGCAGGCTTTTGCTACTTGTCGGCGAAGTGTCGACAGAGGGATCACCCGTCGAAGACTCTCATCGACCACTTTGGTTCTCCCGACCGCAGGGCGCATACGTACGCCTGCAGCCCAGGAATGTACTCCACCCTGCAGACCGCCGACGGCTGCCTGATGGCTGTCGAATTGGCTGCGCGCGACTCAGTCACCCTGCCAGCGGTGGCCAGCAATGAACCAAGCCCGCGTCACGTCGACCCATTCTGGCGGCGGGAACTGCTCGTCCGGACCGCCCAGGGGTCCCACCCGGACGCGCCAGGCGGGTTGAGTCGTGTCGATCGGTGGCGTGTCGTAGGGCGTCAGAATCACGTTGCCCTCCCCGGTGGCGCACAGCCCGACCTCATTGAGACAGCCGTACGCTCCTCGCAGATCGTCGGCACGACCACCCCAACTGCCGCCGGTTCGATACCAGTACTGGCTGCCGTCCTCCAGCTCCAGCCATAACGGCTCGGGGTCCGACGGGGCAGGGGTGTCGTCGTCGACGTTGACCGCGTCGTAGGTCCGGAGCGTTCGATCCGACATGTCGAAGGTGTTGAGACACCACAACTGCGCCGTGTTGGACTGGGCAGACCAACAGGCGTTGGCCGAGTCTGCGACCGAGCCGCACCAGTGGGTGGACTTGCCGACCGCATGGGGTGAGCCCTCGTCGAAGACACAGTCCAAGACGACTCCGTCCGAGCCTTCCCCCACCGTCCACCCGGGAGCCAGCCCGGTCGAGGTGAATGGGTTCACCACGACCTTCTCCGTGGGAGGCGTAGTGGGTCCGTGCACGATCACCCGATAGCCGTCCATGTCGAAGCTTTCGAGCGCGCCGACCAGCCCGTTGACGAGCGTCTCCACTCCCGACATGAGCCAGATGACGCCTTCGATCACCACCGCCAACGGACCGCTGAAGTGGGCCTGCTTCGCGGCATCGGTGAGACAACTGAAGGAGACCCCCAGGGCGTCTGCGAAGAACTTCCGTGCCTTGCCCGGGGTGTCGATGTCGCTGGTGGCCATCGACGAGAAGGAGTTGACGCAGGACTGGGCCTGTAGCGAGGTTAGCATCAGTCCCTTCGTCTCTTTGGCGGCCGTCCCCGCGACCTTGGTCGCGACCATGGCGTAGGTGTCCAGTCCGAACAGCAGGGCCGACAGCAGGTAGGCACCCGCGTCTGGGCTCAGCATGACGGTGCTGGCCGGCACTCCGGACGCGGTGAACTGGATCTCGTTGGTGCTGGGCAGGAGGGCCACCGAGTTCCCCCGCGTGATCGGTGGGGAGGGGATCAAGTTGGCGAGGGTGGCGACTAGGTCCTTGTCGTCCATCGACTTGAAGGTGAGTCCCGGCGAGTATTCGGCCGCCACGCCGTAGCCGCGTCCGTTGACCACCTTGAGCACGGGTTGACCGTTCTCCTTGCCCATGCACCACAGGGCTCGCCTACCGGAGTCGCTGGACACGCTGTAGCCGTCGGTACGGACCACTTCCTCGTCGGCGCAGGTGGGATCTGAGGCACCGGCCAGGGCGCTCATTGCGTCGAGCTGCTGACCGATCCAGGCCAGGACCTCCTCGCGCAGTCGGCTCCACGAGATGGCCGACCAGAACGAGAAGTGGCTCGTACGCACCACCATGCGGTCGCCCTCCACGGTCGCGTCCGCGATTCGAAGTCGTCGGTCGATCGCGGGCGCCCACCTCACCAATGGTGGGGGTTCGCCTAGCGCTAGTCCGGGCATGCTGAAGCTCAGCGTGGCTTCGCCGGTGAGCTCGGCTCCTTCGAGTTCGACCGTCCAGCCCTCGACTCCATCAGCGACCGCCGGGACGATGCGCAACTCGCCGCTGCCCTCAAAGGACTCCGAAGGAAGTTCCACCGTGAGTGACCCGTCCTCGGAGCGGGCCGTTGCGTCGCGGCCCTCGACCACCTCCACGTGTGCGGCCAGGGAGTCCTGATCCGGCTTGCCGCCGCTCTGCGAGCCATCCACCGTGCACGCCGAGAACGGCACCAGGAGCACGCTCACGAAGACGGCGAGCCAAGTGCGCCAAATGACGCGTAGCGACGTGACCATGGCACTCATCATGGCGCAGCGGACATGGCGTCGGTGGGAAAAATGGGATGCGCAACCCATGACTCGTAGGGTTCAGGAGTGGCAAGTTTCGAGCGATCCGCAGTCGTCGCGGCGCCGCCGGATGCGGTATGGGAACGTGTCGTCAGCCCCGAGGGAATCAACGACGAGATGCGGCCTTGGCTCACGATGCGTCTGCCGCGGTCGGCGCGCGGACTGACCATCGAGACCTTGCCCATCGGCGCGGTTCTCGGCCGGGCCTGGGTCGTGCTTTTCGGTCTGCTCCCGATCGAATATGACCGGCTGGCAATCGTCGCCGTCGAGCCGGGACGCTACTTCCACGAAGAGTCGACCATGCTCACCATGCGCTGGTGGGAGCACCGCCGAACACTCTCTGCGTTGAATGACGAGAGCACGCGGGTGACTGATCACATCGAATTCCTGCCCCGCCTCGGGCTCATGACCCCGGTCATGGCCAAGGCCCTCTACGCGTTCTTCGGGCACCGCCATAGACGGCTCCAACGTCACTTCGAAGCGGGAAACCGTGAGGACTAGGGTGCGGCTATGGCCGACTTCGACGTACGCATGATCCTGCTCTCCACTGACGACCTCGACGCCTCGATCGCGTTCTATACCGAGACGCTCGGGATGGCGTTGAAGTTTCGCGACGGCACTCACTTTGCAGCCATCGATGGCGGATCTGTGACGATTGCGTTGGCTACCTCGATCGACCACCCCATCCCTGGCCAAGTGGTCGTCGGGGTCAAGACCGACGACGTCGATGCAGCAGCGAAGGCCATCGAAGAGTCGGGTGGCGGCATCGTGAAGGGCCCGTACGACGACGCGCATGAGCGCAGGGTGGTCGGCTACGACAACAAGGGCAACGGGTTGGTGTTCTACGCGCCGTTGGCGCGCTCTTAGGATTCCGCCTCTCGGCACGCCGCGCATCGACCCACGATCACCAGTCGCTCGAGTGACACGGCAAAACCGTGGCGTTCGCATAACTGAGCCGTCAGATCGGCGAATTCCCCGGGCGCCGCGTCGCTGACCGAGCCGCAGGCCTCACATGACAGGTGTACGTGATGAGGGGTCTGCTTGGAGTGATAGACCGGCGTACGGTCCGCCAACGTCACCACGCTGATCAGCTCGAGATCGGCCAGCAACGTCAGCGCGCGATACGTGGTCGAGAGCGACGAGGTCGGCGCATGCGCGACGACTTCCGCATGCACCTGGTCGGGAGTGCCATGGCCCAGGTGGTCCACCGCCGCCAGCACGCGCTCGCGTTGCGGGGTCAAACGGTGGCCGCGGCTGCGCAGATGCGTCTTCCAGGCGTGGTCGGCAGCAGACACCATGTCAGCGCAACCTCGCCACAAGCTCGGCTCGATAGGGCTCGGGCAGAACGTCGGCCTCAAGCACACGCGCAGCCTCCTGTTTGTCGCCCATGTAGGCACGAAACAGCACCGGCACCGTGATGTCGTGGTCGGGAATGTCGACGCGTGTGATCGACGTGCCCGCGGTGATCGTCCCTGGCGTGACCACGCTCAGGTAGGCACCCGTACGCCCTCGCTGGGTGAACCGTTTGACCCAGCCGCGCTCCCCCAGGTGCCCGGCGAACGTACGACAAGGGATGCGCGGGCCGCACACCTCCAGCAGCACATCGCCAACCACCCATCGCTCCCCCACGAGCGACTCGTCGACATCGAAGCCTGTCGTGGTGAGGTTTTCACCAAACAGGCCGCTGCGCAGTTCGCGGTCGAGTTCGCGCTCCCACCACTCGAGTTCTTCACGGGCGTACGCATAGACGGCCTGGCGGGTCCCTCCGTGATGGCGCACATCGGACACCTCGTCACCGCGTACGCCGCTGCCGCCGACGCCGTCTCGCGGACCTGGGTCGGCAACGTGGATCGACTCGACCGGCAGTTTGTCAATGCCGGTCGTCGGCATGGACGAGTGCTCAGTGGGCACAGCCGACCCGACGTTGACGGTGAGGATGCGTGCGGTCACGTGGCAAGAGTACGGAGCCTGGTCACCGCAGATCGAGAGTGCGAAGGCCGGTGGCGGCGGCGATTCGTTCGTAGTCAGCGTCACGGTGAGCAATCGTCAAGCCCACGCGCAAGGCGATTGCTGCGATCAGGCAGTCCTGTAGCGCTCGCGGCTGATGGCCGGTGGCGCGCGTTGCTTGATAGACATCCACTGCGCCGCGATAGTCGAGGGCTGGCACCAGGCGAGCCCACCGCTGAGAGAGCAGAAGTCGCTCGATCTCGAATGTGCGTGGCCCGGGGGCCGCGCCGGAGAGAAGTTCTATCATGACCGGTTCTGTCGTGGTGCAGTCATTGCCGAGAGTTTCGCGCACGCAGTCGGTGGCCGCGCCCGGTCGGCCGCGCAGGAAATCGATCCAGACAGAGGTATCAACCAGCACGTATCAGACCACTGCCACGTCGTCACGACGCAGGCTATCCAGGTCTGCGTCCCAGCCGGTTCCTTCCATCGCGAGCATCTCCGAGCGCGTCATCACGGGACCGACGAGGCGGCGCAGCGCAAAGTCAACCGCTTCGCGTTTGGTCTTGAGTGCGTAGCGAGACATCACCAGGTCGATGAGCTCGTCATCGATCTCGATATTGGTGCGTCCCATACACCAAGCGTACACCTAGCCGGCGACGTACTCCTTCAAGTGCTTGCCGGTCAGCGTCGAGGCCTCGGCCACCAATTCGGCAGGCGTGCCCTCGAAGACCACGAGTCCACCCTCGGAGCCGGCGCCCGGTCCGAGGTCGATGATCCAGTCGGCGTGTGACATCACGGCCTGGTGGTGCTCGATCACGATCACCGACTTGCCCGAGTCGACCAGCCGGTCCAGCAGACCCAGCAGATTCTCGACATCCGCCAGGTGCAGGCCGGTGGTCGGCTCGTCGAGCACGTAGACGTCTCCCTTGTCGGCCATCTGGGCGGCCAACTTCAGCCGCTGCCGCTCTCCCCCGGACAGAGTGGTCAATTGCTGGCCGAGCTTGACATAACCAAGGCCGACATCGACGAGGCGATCGAGAATCTTCGCGGCAGCCGGTGTCTTGGCCTCACCTTCGGCGAAGAAGCCCGCCGCCTGGGCCACGGACATGTCGAGCACCTCGGCGATGTTGCGGCCACCGAACTCGTACTCCAACACCGACGCCTTGAAGCGCTTGCCCTCGCACTCCTCGCACACGGTCGAGACCGTGGCGAGCATGCCCAGGTCGGTGTAGATCAGACCAGCACCGTTGCAGACCTCGCAGGCGCCCTCGGAGTTGGCGCTGAACAGTGCAGGCTTCACGCCGTTGGCCTTGGCGAACGCCTTGCGGATCGGTTCCAGCAGACCCGTGTAGGTCGCCGGGTTGCTCCGACGCGATCCCTTGATCGCACCCTGATCGACGGTGACCACGCCCTCACGTGGCGACACCGAGCCGTGGATCAGTGAGCTCTTCCCGGAGCCCGCGACACCGGTCACCACGACCAGGACACCGGTCGGGATCTCGACTGAGACGTCCCGCAGGTTGTGGGTGTCGGCCTTCTTGATCGAGATGCTGCCCGTGGACGTGCGTACGGATTCCTTCAAGGACGCTTTGTAGAGCAGGTGCTTTCCGGTGCGGGTGTCGGCGTGGCGCAGGTCGTCGTACGCCCCCTCGAACACCACCTCTCCCCCGTCGGCGCCCGCGCCCGGACCGAGATCGACGACGTGGTCGGCGATGGCGATGGTTTCGGGCTTGTGCTCGACGACCAAGACGGTGTTGCCCTTGTCGCGCAACTGGAGCAGGAGATCGTTCATGTTGGCGATGTCGTGCGGGTGCAGGCCGATGGTCGGTTCGTCGAAGACGTACGTCACATCGGTCAGGGACGAGCCCAGGTGTCGGATCATCTTCGTACGCTGCGACTCACCGCCCGACAGCGTGCCGGACGGCCGCTCCAGGGAGAGATAGCCCAGCCCGATATCGACGAATGAGTCCAGCGTCTCCTGAAGCGTCTTGAGCAGTGGGGCGACGGATGGCTCGTCGAGACCGCGCACCCACTCGGCCAGCTCGTTGATCTGCAGCCGGCAGCAGTCGGCGATGTTGAGGTCCTTGATCTTCGACGAGCGCGCGCCCTCGTTGAGCCGCGTGCCATCACAGTCCGGGCAGGGGTGGAAGGTGATCACCCGATCGACGAAGGCGCGGATGTGGGGCTGCATGGATTCGCGGTCCTTGCTCAGCATCGACTTCTGCACCTTGGGGATAACCCCTTCGTACGTGAGGTTGATCCCCTCCACCTTGATCTTGACCGGCTCCTTGTGCAGCAGGTCGTGCATCTCGGTCTTGGTGTACTTCTTCAGCGGCTTGTCCATGTCGAAGCCGAAGCCGGAGAAGATCCGGCCATACCAGCCGTCCATCGAATAGCCCGGCACCTTCAACGCACCTTGCGAGAGCGACAACTCCTCGTCGAACAACTCGGTGAGGTCGAAGTCGGAGACGTTGCCCATGCCCTCGCAGTTGGGGCACATGCCGCCGGTGATGGTGAACTCACGGCGCTCGGGCTTGTTGCTCGCACTCTTCTTGTCGACCTTCAGCCCGCCGACGCCGGTCGCGGACGCGACATTGAAGGAGTACGCCTGGCTCGACCCGATGTGCGGATCGCCGAGGCGTGAGAAGAGCGTACGAAGCAAGGCATTCGCGTCGGTGACCGTGCCGACGGTCGAACGCGAGTTGGCGCCCATCCGCTCCTGGTCGACCAGGATGGCTGTCGTCAGGCCCTCGAGGACGTCGACCTCGGGACGCGCCATGGTGGGCATGAAGTTCTGCACGAACGAGCTGTAGGTCTCGTTGATCATCCGCTGCGACTCGGCAGCGATGGTCCCGAAGACCAGCGAACTCTTGCCCGAACCGGACACCCCGGTGAAGACGGTCAGTCGCCTCTTGGGGATCTCGACGTCGACGTCTTTGAGGTTGTTCTCGCGCGCGCCCTGCACGCGGATCAGGTCGTGGGCGTCCGCTCGATGAATTGCCATGGGGCGTACGTTAGAGCGGCCCACTGACACCCGCACGATCCCGGGACGTCACATCAGGTGAACTTCTCGCACCCGACGCGGACCCGACGAACCAAACGGCGAACGTCGGCGTCTGGTCAGACAGTCGGACTTCTCGGTCGAAGGGGCAGCGAAATGAAGCGCACACTCGCACTGGCACTGCTGGTGACATCTGGGTTCGTGGGAGGCGGTTCGCTGACGGCGGCCAGCGCCGCTGCGGAAAGCTGTCAGGGCAAGCCGGTCACCATCGTCGGCAACCTCGACGTGCGGACCGGCACGGAGGGCGACGACGTGGTCTGGCTCATGCCGGGGAATTGGTACGAGTTCGATGCCCGAGGTGGCAACGACACCATCTGTGTCAACAAACCGGTGACCCCGACCGGGCCAGAGCCCTATCCCCCGGCCGGGCGCGTCGACGCGGGCGCCGGGGACGACCTCGTCGTGAACCTGTGGAGCAACTCCGCCACAGGCACGGTGACGGCCGGGCTGGGAGCGGGCAACGACACGTTCCTGGGCAGCAACGTCGGGGAGCACGTGTTCGCGGACAGCCGGGCGGACGACGGGACCACACGACCCACCGGTCCGAGTACGGACGTGATCACCATGGGCGGGGGCACGGACTGGGTCGAGACGATGGCGCCGGAGGGCGGACCCAACCAGGATCGGATCGTCTTCGGCGGCGGCGAGGCGAAGGTTGCGTACACCGGACCGATGGGTGCAGGCGCGACACTTGACCTGGGCGACGCGACCACTGGTGAACTGCAGCTGCCCCAGCCTGGCCTGTTCGGTCCGGGCGAGGTCGTGGTCGACAACGCTGCACGGGAGGTACGCACCCAGGCCG
Organism: Nocardioides sp.; assembly: GCA_037045645.1. NCBI lineage: Bacteria > Bacillati > Actinomycetota > Actinomycetes > Propionibacteriales > Nocardioidaceae > Nocardioides > Nocardioides sp. The sequence goes on along the minus strand of JBAOIH010000001.1, from coordinate 1,575,059 downwards.
GCGTTGCGCTGCGTTGGCTCGGCGACGTCACGAGATTCATGATCGAGCGGGTCCCCGTCCCCCAGCCGGCGCCTGCCACGGTCTCATTCGCGGGTTCGGACCTGGGTGAGTACGTCGAGATCGCCGGGCTGGTCGGCGATATCAGGCTTGCCGGTGGGGACGACCACTTCAACCTGCAGAACTTCGGCAGCTCCGACCTGCCCCGCTCGCTCGACGGTGGGCAGGGGACGGATCTCGCCCGGCTGCCCACGGCATGCTCCAAACTGCGGATTGACCTGAGCAAGTCGATGACCTGCTCGGAAGGGGCCAGCCGGACCACGCACCCGTTCGCCGGCTTCGAGGACGTGGGCTCCACCATCTTGAACTCGACCGGCAAAGTCGTGCTGGTGGGCACGCCTGCCGCCGACCGCCTGGTCGCTTCGGCTCCCCGGGTTCGTCTCGAAGGCCGGGGAGGAGATGACGACCTCGACGTCGATGACGCGTGGCACGCGCGAGTGCGCGCCGGATCTGGTGCGGACCAGGTGTACGCCCAGGCAGCGAACCTGCGGGTGTGGGGCGGCAAGGGCGCCGACCGAATCCGCCTCGACCTCCTGACCATTGCGCCTTTCGGGGGCAAGTCGCCCAAGAAGAAGGTGCTCGAGGCGCGTGGCGGTGCCGGTCGTGACCGGTTGATCGGCAGTTCTACCGGTGTCGCCGATCGGTTGATCGGCGGACGCGGCAGCGACCATGCCGACGGGCGCGCGGGCAAACGGGACTACTGCGTCGCCGAGAAGACGGTCCGCTGCGAGCGTCCCTGACCCCTCGCGCGAAGTTCATGACTCCTCGGCGGGATCTTGTGACTCCTCGGCGAGGCGGGCGCGGCGGAAGGTGATCTGGGCGGGCTCGGCGGCGTGCAGGGCGCGCCCGACCGCGTTGCCGTGCCGGATGCCGGTCGTGCTGATCCAGTTCGGCACTCCCGGATCGTGGTGCGCGATCACGACCGTAAAGCGGCCGTCACCATCGGTCGCGATCTCCTCGCCTGAGAGCGCCACCGTGTGGTGGTGATAGTCCCCCGACTCCATCCACCGGCTCAGCCACTGCACCGAGAAGTAGTCGCACTCGGGCAGCACGCCCTCGACCAGGATCGCCTCGTCGTCGGCCAGGTCGGCGAACCAGGCGCCGCTGTAGTCCATGGCCGGAGTCGGCTGCACGCGATTGATCACGTTCCAGTCGATCTCCCCGACCTCCCGAGTGCCGGTCTTTGAGGGCGCCTTCATCTGCTCGGGAGCCCCGGATTCAGACAGTGCGCTGACCGTCGCCTCGACCTCGATCAGGTCACGCACCCACTCCCCTGCCCGGATGAGTCGGGTAGCCAGCACGTCGCCGTCCAGCGCGGGAGGTGGGCCGGCTTCAGGCAGGACCCTGATGTCGTACGACGCCTCGCCCCGATCGGTAGCCCGGAAGTACTGCCGGATCAACAGGTCCGTCGCGTCCTCCGGCAGTTCGACGAACGTGGCACCCTCGGGCAGATCCGAAGGCCGCGTCGCCGCGAGTACGAGGGTGAAGCGACCGTCGTCGTAGGCGATCTCACGGTCCACCGATGTCGCCACACGCCGTGACCCGTCGGCGCTGGTGCCATAGATACAGATCCCGAGATAGTCGGCGTCGCCGATCTCGCCGGAGATCTCGTAGGTGAACTCGGGACTGATCAGCGCCGCGTCATAGATCGTGCCGGGGTTGTCGCCCATCAGCTTGCGCCACGGCGACATCCACCGCGTGATCTCGGGATGGGCCGGGTCCCCCTTCTCCACGATCATCTCCAGCGCGACGCTGGTCAGCCGGGTGACGTGGCGCAGCCCCTCCGCGAGTTCTCGGTCATCACGGCCTCCGAGCGGCCCGGTGACGACGTCCTTGGCTGCTGCCAGCGAGGCGAGGAACGACTCCCACGCCTGGTCCAACTGCGTCATCAGTCCTCCTGGGGAACGTCGTACTGCGCGCGATAGTCGGCGAAGGCCGCGTCGACCTTGGCCCTGTCCAGACCGAAGTCCTCCAGCGAATAGCTGTGCAGCCCGTGTTTGTCGCGCGCGTTGTCGTCGAGGAAGGCCTGCGTACGCGTCTGTGTCTCGGCGTCGAAGTCGAGGCCGAACTTCTCGTGGATGCTGCGTACGACACCGATCGGATCGCGCACGATGTCGGAGAACTGCACATCGATCACCCGCTCGTCCGGCATCGACTCACGTACCTGGGTGGCGCGGTCGAGTCCCCACCGCCATTGCTCGAACTGCTGGCGCCCCACGGCGTACGGGTCGGGGTGCTCGGTGACCGCATTGTCGAAGGTGGCGTACAAACTCGACACCGAGCCGATCACCTTGGCGGGGTCGCGGTGCGTCTGCACGATCAGTGCGTCGGGGAACTCCTCCAGCAACTGATCGAGCCACATCAGGTGGGCCGGTGACTTCAACAACCAGTGCTTGCGGGCATAGCCGGACTGCATGTGCTGGAGGAACTCGCGCTGGAAGGCGTACGCACTGCGAATGCCGTGCTCCTTGATCCATTCGAAATAGCTGGGGATGGGGAAGGTGACGACCGGTTCGAGCGACTTGAACTCGCACGTATGCATGGCGATGCACTCCTGGGGCAGCAGCGCTCCCATCGCGTGCACCTTTTCGGCGTCCGGCACGATCCGGCGCAGATCGGCGTACTGCTTGTGCATCTGCTCGATCCGAGGGTCGCTGTCGAGCGTGCCGGGGTCGGCGGGAGGGATCGGGAACTGCATCTCCCACGTCACCGGTGAGCGCAGCGACGGGCTGGCGGCCAGCGCACCGTAGAGGATCGTCGTGCCCGTGCGTGGCAGCCCGAGGACGAAGATCGGCCGTTCGATCCGCTGCTCGCCGATCTTGGGATGCCGCTTGCGCCAGTCGATCAGCCGAAGCCGGTCCTTGAGCCGGCCTTCGTACGACTGCCGCGCGAAGACGCGCCCGATCATGTTCAGGCGCGCCTCACCACGAAGGGAGTCCATCAACGCCTCGAGGCCCGGACGGTAGGTCTCCGGTCCTAGATCGCTGAGTCCGGTCGCCTTCCGTGCGTGCTCGATCAGCGCGTCGGGTTCGAGGGAGGGGACGCTGGCGATTCGGTTGACCAGGCCACCCACCGCATTCACGGCTCTGATCCCCCACGGTCGGTAGGGCTGGGGTGCTGTCACGGGTGTTCTCCCTTGAACTGGAAATGCGTACGAATCAGGCGACGCCCATGCGGGTCAGCCGGTGCTGGAGTTCGGGATCGGCTCCGCGGAACCGCCGATAGGCCTCCATCGGATCGATCGAGCCGCCGCGCCCCAGCAGGCCACGCCGGAACGCCTCGCCGGCCTCGCGGTTGAGCCCGCCGTTGTCGTGCTCTTGGAACCACGCCACCGTGTCGGCGTCCATGATCTCGGACCAGATGTAGGAGTAGTAGCCGGCGGAATAGCCGCCGCCGAAGATGTGGTGGAAGTACGTCGACCGATAACGCGGCGGGACCAGCGGGAAGGCGACGCCTGCCTGCTGCAAGGCCCGTTCTTCGAAAGCCTCGACCCCGAATCCGGAGACGGGCAGGTCGTCGGCCGCGGCCTGGTGCCAGGCCTGGTCGAGCAGCATCGCCTTGAGTGACTCGGTCTTGGCGTAGCCGTCCCCGAACGAGCGGGCGGCGAGCAGTGTGTCGATCCACTCTCGGGGCAGCGGCTCGCCGGTTTCGTGGTGTACGGCGTACGACTCCAGCAGCGCCGGGTGCCAGGCCCATATCTCGTTGACCTGGCTGGGGTACTCCACGAAGTCGCGCGGAACCGCCGTGCCTGAGCGAGACGGGTAGCGCACATCCGAGAGCAGCCCGTGCAGATCGTGGCCGAACTCGTGGAACAGCGTGATCACGTTGTCCCACGACAACAACGAGGGCTTGCCCGGTGCGGGCACCGAGAAGTTGCAGGTGTTGGTGACCACGGGGCGAGCATCCAGCAGGTCGGACTGGTCGACGATCGACGTCATCCAGGCACCGCCTTGTTTGGTGGGTCGGGTGAACGGGTCGATCAGCACCGCCCCGAGGCTGCTGCCGTCCTGCTCCAACACCTCGTAGACGCGAGCGTCCGGCACGTACCCGACCAGGTCCGGGAGGAGTTTGAACGTGATGCCATACAGCGAGGTCGCCGCAGCGAAGACGCCCTTCTCCAGCACGTTGGAGAACTCCAGATAGGGCCGCAATGCCGCCGAGTCGAGGGTGAAGCGTTCGCCGCGGACCTTCTCGGCAACGTATTGCCAGTCCCACGCCGAGAACGTCGCGCCCGGCTCGATCTGGGCGAAGCGAGCGGCGAGCTCTGCTGCCTCGCGCTCGGCATTGCGTACGGCACCCGCGGCCAGCCGCGCCAACATCTCGTTGACCGTGTCGGTCGACTTGGCCACCGAGTCCTCGGCAACGTACGCCGCGTGGTGCGGGTAGCCGAGCAATCTGGCTCGTGCGTCGCGAAGCCGGGTCAGGTCGAGCAGGGTCTCCCGAGTGTCGAACTCGCCACCGAGTCCGCGCTCGGTCGAGGCGCGATAGACCCGCTCACGCAGGCTGCGGTCGTCCAGCGACGCCAGGATCGGTTGCCCGGAGGTGTTGGTGATGTCGATCAGCCAGCCGTCCAGATCGGCTCGTCGTGCGGCGTCGGCCAGCCTGGCCAGTTCGTCCTCCCCGAGTCCGACAAGCTCGGCCTCGTCCGTGACGTGCACACCTGCGGCGTTGCGTCCGGCCACGAGCAACTGGTCGAACTTCGTGGAGAGCGCGGCGATCTCACCGTTGAGCTTCCCTGAGGCGCTGCTGGGCTTGGTCGTCGAGGTGGATACCACCTCGCTCGTAGTCCAGGAGCAGGCGCTCCAGCAGGTAGGCATCCTGCTCGTCCAGGTCGACTTCGTCGGCATCACGTCGTGCAGCCAGCGCGCTCAGCCGGTCGTACAGCCCGCGGTTGAGCAGGATCGCATCCGTGTGCGCGGCGAACTTCGGGGCCAGGTCGGCCTCGATGGCGTCGCGTTCGTCATTGGTGTCGGCGGCCTTGGCGACCCAGAAGGCATACAGGGCGCGGGTCAGGGTGGCGCCCGTACGTTCCCAGGCTGCGAGCACGTTCTCCACCGTCGCCGGGGACTTCTCGGCAGCGACCGCGTCGAGTTCCTGGAGCTGCTCGACCATGCCGGTCTCGAGGGCCTCGCGGAAGTCGGCGTCGGTGAGCGTTGTGTAGTCGGGCAGCCCGAACGGCAGGTCCGACGGGCTCAGCAGGGGGTTCGACATGCGTTCATCCAACCGCACCCGTCGTGATCCGTGGCGTCACCTCGCCAACACGTAGTTCCTCGCCGCAGTTGGAGCAGCACACCCGGGGAGTCGTGTCCTGGCCACAGGAATTGTGGCGCAACAGGACCGGCGGCCCGTCCGGTTGCTGCCACCGATCGCCCCAGGCCAGCATGGCTGCCAGGATTCCGAACAGGTCGCGGCCCTTCTCGGTGAGCACGTAGTCATAGCGGACCGGATTGTTCTGATAGGGCACCCGATCCAGTACGCCCTCCTGCACGAGCCGAGCGAGTCTTTGGGTCAGCACGTTGCGTCCGATGCCGAGGCGACGTTCGAAACGGTCGAAGCGCGTCGTGCCGTACGCCGCCTCGCGCAGCACCAGCGGCGTCCACCAGTCACCGAGCAGGTCGACCGTGCGAGCGACCGAGCACGGTTCGGAGGCGAAGGACGTACGCCTCACGACACCGGCTCCACGCGTGCGGGAGTGAGTTTGTGCCACGGCGTCCCGACGAACTCGTCTCGGTGGCCCGACTGGGTCAACTCGTTGGGCGCCACCCCGACGCGCTCCTCGGCAGCCGAAGTGAGTCCCATGCCGTTGGGCAACGTCAGGTGGCCGGGCCGCAGCCGATCGCTGATCTCGACCGGCACGACAGCCGCGCCCGCCGCGGTGACGATCCGGACTGAGTTGCCGGTGTCGACCCCGAGGTCCGCGGCGTCCTCGCGCGAGATCCACAACGCGCCGGCTGCGTCACGCGTACGCCATCCGGGGTCCCGAATGATCGTGTTGGCCGTGAACGCACGGCGTTGACCCGCCGCGAGCACATAGGGAAACTCGGGATCCGGTGCGGGCTCGGGGCGCGCTGGCAGGGTGCGTACGACCTCCAACAACTCGGGGATCTCCAAGTTGATGCGGCGCCCGCCCAGCCGCTCCCAGGAAGCATCTTGCGTGTCAGCGGTGATCACGACTCCGGACGGGTTGGCCAAGATCGCCTCGAAGAGGCGGTCCCCAGCCATCAGACCGGTGCCGAAGCCGGCGCGCTCGACGCCGACCGGGTTCTCCATTGCACAGATGTTGGCCGCGCCCCACAGCGCCGCGGCCCCGGCCATGCCCTCCGGCAAGGAGGGGCCGAGCGTGCGATAGAGCAGGACTGTCGCGAACCTCTTGAGGCGCGGGTCGCCCAAGACGCTCAAGAACGCCATCGCGAAGGCTTCGCGTCCACCCTCGTCGAGCGCGGCCCGCAAGGGCGCGTAGTCCTCCTCAGTGATGACGCCGGAGAGTTCGCACAGTCGCGCGTGCAACTCCGGCTCGGCGAGCATGCCAGCAGGAGCGGGCAGCAGGGGCTGACGCAGATGGAAGTAGTTGTCGGGGAACTCGAAGTTGAAGAACGTCGCCTCGACCTTCTCGTATTGCGTCGGCGCGGGCAGTACGTAATCCGCGTGTCGTGCCGTCTCGGTCATCGCCACGTCGATCACGACCACCAGGTCGAGCGCGTCGAACGCCTCCGTCATGCGGCGGCTGTCGGCCAGGGAGTGCAGTGGGTTGGCGCTCTCCACGATTGCCGCGCGAAAGCGAGCGGGGTGGTCGGTCAGGATCTCGTCGGGAATCGCGTTGCACGGGATCAGGCCGCTGATGATCGGCGATCCCGTGACGGGCGACTTCGGCCCCACGTCGAAGGCATGCCCACGATCGCGCGCGATCGGCGCCATCGCGCTGAACACGTACTGCGTACCCGGCTTGGCGAAGTTGCCCGTCAGCAGCCACAGCAACTTCTCCACATAGGAGTTCACGGTGGAGTCGCGGTTCATCTGGACCCCGAGGTCCTCCAGGATCGCGACGGAGGATGCGCTCGCGAGACGGCGTACGGCCGCGCGCACCAACTGCTCATCCACGCCGGCGCGCGCGCAGAAATCGGCCACATCCAAGGCGCCGAAGACCGCTTGCACCTCCTCCAGGCCGTCGGCGTGCTCGGCGAGCCAGTCGTGGGCGATCAGGTCCTCCTGCAACAAGATCGCGACCATCGCCGACAAGAGATAGGAGTCCGTGCCCGGGCGCACCTGGAGGTGGAAGTCGGCCAGGTCGGCGGTCTCCGTACGCACCGGGTCGATCACGATCATCGACCGCGACGGGTCCTTCGCGATCTCCTTCAGCACCGCGCGAGCGCGGGGGAAGCCGTGGGACTGATAGGGATTCTTGCCGACGAACACCGCAACCTCTGCGTGGTGGATGTCGGAGCGAGCAGGCTTGCCCAGCAGCCGGGCACCGACCCAGAACTCGCCGGTCTTCTCCTGCGCCAGCGCGCTGGAGCGGAATCGGGCGTCGTAGGCCGCCATCGTCGCCGGGGCGTACGCACCCCCGAGGTGGTTGCCCTGCCCTCCCCCGCCGTAATAGAAGATCGACTCGCCGCCATGGGCCCGTTGCAGGGCGCGTAGGCGGTCGCTGATCTCGCGCAGGGCGGTGTCCCAGTCGATCTCTTCGTACGAACCGTCCTCGCGCCGACGCAGCGGTGCGATCAGGCGGTCGGCACGACCATTCTGATAGCTGTCGAGCCGCAGCGCCTTGTTGCAGGTGTAGCCCTGACTGGACGGATGCGCCTTGTCGCCGCGGATCTTCTCGAAGGCGCGGGTCTGCGGATTCACCAGCACTTCAAGGCCGCAGTTGCATTCGCAAAGAATGCAGGCGCTGGGTTTCCACTCTGACGCCGGAAGCGGCGCAACGTGGGATTCGGTGGTGGTGCTCATCGGTCCCCTTGGCGAAGAAAGTTCACTAACGAAACTGAGGCTAACGTGACCAGACGAACGGCGCGATCGTTTGGGTGACGTGATCTGTACGCTTGGCTCGATGGAGGCCCCTATGACCCCCGCCCGTAACTTCGTCGCCACCACGGCTGCTCTCGGCACCCTGCTGGCCGGACTGGGAGGGATCGCCGCCAGCACCGCGGCCGCCGCACCCGACCCGGCTGCTCTGGACTTGTTGGTGCTCGGCGACTCCTACTCCGCCGGCAACGGCGGTGACGGGCAGATCGTCGGCCCCTCGGGGTGCTACCGCAACAGCGAGAATTGGGCCCATAAGTACGCCGCGGGCCTGCGGGCAGGCGGGCACGTCGTGAATCTCGAGGTACGTGCATGCAGTGGGGGTGTCACCGCGGACTTCGCCCAGCCCCGCTCCATGGAGGACACGCAGACCAAGGTCCAACTCGCGCCGGCGGGAGTCACCACGACCGACCAGGCCAAGACGTGGCTCGAGGCCAACGACCCGTGCAACTCCAGACAATTCCCTGACGAGGAGTTCTGGCGCTACCGGCCTACGCGACTGCTCGCCGGGACGATGACGTACGAGTGCTCGCGATTCGTGCGCCCCCAGGTCGACCACGTGACTGCTGACAAGGACCTGGTCGTGTTCACGATGGGCGGCAATGACGCGGGCTTCGTCGACATCGTCCAGCACTGCTTCGTCACGATCACGCGTACGGCGTCGAAGTGCCGCACGGTAGTCGAGCACGCGCGCTCGATGGTGCCGACGATCAAGCAGCGCCTGATCGACAACATCGACCTGCTGCGAGCCAGGGGCCTGCGCAACGACGCGAAGATCGTCCAACTCGGCTATCCCTATCTCCAGGTCGACAACAACTTCACGCTCCCCTCCGTGTCCGGCCCCTATCCGGCCGGGAACGAGGTGCGCAAGTTGATCGCCGACGCGATGGCCGAGTTGGGCAAGGTCGCCGACGTCGCCAACGCAAGCGTGCCCGGCCAGTTCACCTTCGTCGGGAACGTGGCGGCGAAGTTCGCCGGCCACGAGCCCGATGCCGCGTTCACCAACCCCGACACGTGGATCGTGGAACAGGCCGGCAACGCCGACCTCAAGCACTGGTACCACCCCAACGCCAAGGGCCAGGCCGCGTACGCGGAATTGCTCCTGGCCGGCGGAACCTTCGGCGCGGTGCCGACGCCGACCATTCCGACGCCCTCGCCTGGGCCTACCCCGTCGACGGGGCCCACGACTCCCCCGGCGACGCAGCCGGTCAGGGTGCGGATGCGCGTACGCGTAGTGGACCGCACCTTGCGTCGAGACCAGCGCGCTGTGCTTCGCGTCAGGATCGCCCGGGCCGACGACTCGACACCGCGCGGGCGGATCGTCGTACGCCTCAAGAGCGGCAAGCGGTTGGCCGTGAAGCGATTGCGCGCCGCACACGACGGCCGTCGTGTGCTCCGGCTACGCGGCCTGAAGCCCGGCGTCCGCGTGCTCAAGATCCGTTACCGCGACGCGAGCGGCGTCCATAAGTCCGCCACCCGCCGGGTCACGGTGCGACGCTGAGGGCCGCGCCTGAGAACACGCCCGGGCGTGACAACCTAGACCTATCTCATATCTGAGATACGCTCGTGGATCGTGACCGAGGACTACCAGGGACGCATCGGCAACCTCATCCGTGACGCGCGCAAACACCGTGGCTTGACCCAACAACAGTTGGCCGAGAAGTTGCTCACCAGCCAGAGCGCGATCAACCGCATCGAGCGTGGTCACCAGAACCTCTCGTTGCAGATGCTGGCGCGCATCGGCGAGGCGCTGGACTCCGAGATCGTGGCGTTGGGTGCCGGGCCGGTCCACCTGCGCGTGAACGGACCGACCACCCTGAGCGGCACCATCGACGTGAAGACGTCCAAGAACGCCGGCGTCGCGCTGCTGTGTGCCTCCCTGCTGAACAAAGGGCGTACGACGCTGCGCAAGGTCGCCCGCATCGAAGAGGTCAACCGGCTGCTAGAGGTGCTGCACAGCCTGGGCGTGGAGACGCGGTGGCTCAACGACGACAACGATCTGGAGATCGTGCCGCCGGCTCGACTCAAGCTCGATTCGATCGACGAGGCCGCCGCGCGCCGGACCCGTTCGGTGATCATGTTCCTCGGCCCCCTGCTGCACCAGTCCTCGGAGTTCGCCCTGCCGTACGCCGGCGGCTGCAACCTGGGTACGCGCACGGTCGAGCCGCATATGGCCACGTTGCGCCACTTCGGCCTCAAGGTGGTCGCCACCGACGGTTCCTACAACGCGTCGGTCACTCCGAACGTCGGTCCCGCCCGCGCGATCGTGCTGACCGAGCGTGGGGACACGGTCACGGAGAACGCCCTGATGGCCGCTGCGCTCAACCCGGGCCGCACCGTGATCCGCAACGCCTCGTCCAACTACATGGTCCAGGACCTGTGCTTCTACCTCCAGAAGCTCGGGGTCGGCGTCGAAGGTATCGGCACCACGACCCTCACGGTCGTAGGGCGCGACTCCATCGACGTCGACGTCGACTACGCGCCGGCAGAGGACCCCATCGAAGCCATGTCGCTGCTCGCGGCGGCGATCGTGACCAACTCCGAGATCACGATCCGCAGAGTCCCCATCGAGTTTCTCGAGATCGAGTTGGCCACGTTGGAGGAGATGGGCTTTCGATACGAGCGCACCGCCGAATACGTGGCGCTCAACGGGCAGACCCGACTCGTCGACATCACGACCCGCCAGTCGCAGTTGCGGGCGCCCCTGGACAAGATTCACCCCCTTCCCTTCCCGGGCCTCAATATCGACAACCTGCCGTTCTTCGCCGTGATCGCCGCCGTGGCGACCGGGCAGACCCTGCTGCACGACTGGGTGTACGAGAACCGCGCGATCTATCTGACCGAACTCACCAAACTGGGCGGCAACGTCAAACTCCTCGACCCCCACCGCGTGATGATCGAGGGCCCGACCCACTTCTCCGGCGCCGAGATCATGTGCCCGCCCGCCCTGCGGCCGGCCGTGGTGATCTTGTTGGCGATGCTCGCGGCGAAGGGACAGTCGGTGCTGCGGTCCACGTACGTCATCCATCGTGGGTACGAAGACCTCGCCGAGCGCCTCAACACCCTGGGCGCCAGCATCGAGACGTTTCGCGACATCTAGAAGGGACTGTCTTGATGCGACGCCGTCGGGTGCCCAGCCCCAAGACCGGGCATCGCTATCTCGACGACGGCACCAAGGTCCTCGCGTTCGCCCATCGTGGCGGCGCCAATCACCCCGAGATCGCGGGCCTGGAGAACACGCTGCGCGCGTTCGAGCACGCCGTCGCCCAGGGCTACGTCTATCTGGAGACCGACGTACACGTGACGCGAGACGGGATGCTGCTCGCCTTCCATGACGACGTGCTCGATCGGGTCACCGATCAGGTCGGGGCGATCGCCGAGGTGTCGTACGCCCAGGTGCAACACGCGCGGATCGGCACCGGTGACGAGCGGATTCCTACGCTCGCCGAACTCTTCGACGCACTGCCCCAGGCCCGGTTCAACATCGACATCAAGGCGGCCGGGGCGATCAAGCCGCTTGCCGACTTCATCGAGGTGCGTGAGGTGCACGATCGGGTGCTTGTCGGCTCCTTCAGTCGCGCCCGACTCCAGGCGTTTCGCCGCCTCACCCAAGGCAGGGTGCCGACCAGTGCGGCCCAGATCGAGGTGGCGGCGTACGCGCTTCTGCCGGGCGCCTTGGCCCACCGGGTGACCGGTCGAGCCATCTCGGTGCTGCAAATCCCACACAAGCACAAGGGATTCACCGTAGCCTCACCTCGGCTGATCCGACGCGCCCACCGTGCGGGCCTGCACGTGCACGTGTGGACGATTGACGATCCGGACGAAATGCGGGAACTGATTGATCGTGGTGTCGACGGGTTGATGACCGATCGCACCGACATACTCAAGACTGTGCTCACCGAGAGCGGCCTGTGGGAGGCAACGACATGATTCCGGACGATTCGATCGAAGGCTCACCCCGAGGCGGCCCAGACGGCGGGATCGCGGACCTACGTCCGCTGCGCGCGGCGATGGAGCGCGACCAGAAGTCCTGGTACTGGTACGACTGGGCCAACAGCGCGTACGTCACCACCATCGGCACCGTCATGGTCGGCCCCTACTTCATCGCGCTGGCCGAGAGCGCGGCCGAGGATGCCGGGTCCGACCTGGTGCCGGTGCTGGGGATGCACCTGGAACCGGGATCGATCTACTTCTGGCTGATCACCATCTCCACGATCCTGGGCGCCTTCATCTTGCCGCCGCTCGGCGCGATCGCAGACCGTACGGCCAACAAGAAGCGCCTGTTGGGCATCTTCGCGTGGATCGGCGCGGCGTTCGCCAGCCTGATCTTCTTCAGCACCGGTTCCAACTGGGTGCTGTGCGCGATCGCGATCATCGGCGCGAACTTCTTCCTGGCCGCCTCGATGGTCGTCAACGACTCCATCCTTCCGCTGATCTCGACCGAGGACGAGCGGGACCGGGTCTCCTCGCGCGGCTGGGCCTGGGGCTACCTGGGTGGCGGACTGCTGCTGCTGGCCAACCTGATCGTGTTCACGATGCACGACACCTTCGGTCTCACCGAAGGTCAAGCCGCGCGTTGGAGCATGCTCTCGGCCGCGGTGTGGTGGGCCGCGTTCACGCTGATTCCGGTGCTGCGCCTGCGCAACCACAAGCCTCTCGACGTGGTCCCCGCCGGGTCCGGTGGCGTCGTGCGGCAGAGCTTCGCCCAGTTGTACGACACCCTGCGCGAACTGCGGAACTATCCGATGGCCGTGACGTTCCTGCTGGCGTACCTGTTCTTCAACGACGGCATCCAGACGGTGATCGGCGCGTCCGCGGTGTACGGCAAGGAGGAACTCGGCCACAGCCAGACGATCCTGATCGCCACGATCCTGATGGTGCAGTTCGTCGCGTTCGGTGGCGCGCTGCTGTTCGGTCGGCTGGCCCAGCGCCACGGCGCGAAGAACACCATCCTCGCGGGCCTGGTGATCTGGAGTGTGATCGTGACGGTGGCGCTGTTCCTTCCGGCGGGCAACGTACCGATGTTCTTGGCCCTCGGTGCCGCGATCGGCGTCGTGCTGGGCGGCACCCAGGCGCTGGCCCGCTCGTACTTCTCGCTGCTGATCCCATGCGGCAAGGAGGCTGAATACTTCAGCTTCTACCACGCGATGGACCGGGGCACGTCCTGGTTCGGCACCGCGACGATGGCGATCATGTTGCAGATGACCGGGTCCTACCGGCCCGCGATCTTCGCGTTGATCGTGTTCTTCGTGCTCGGCGGCCTGCTGTTGTGGCGTGTGGACACCGCGCGGGGCATCCGCGACGCGGGGAACACGGTGCCCGCAGTGGTGTGAGCAGCCCGGTGTGAGCAGGGTCGTGTGAGCCACCTCCCGCGAACCTGGCGGAACAATTGTCACGCCCACTACCGTTGAGAGTTCAATAGGTTGATGACGCAACCGCGTCATAGCCACGACCTGCCCTCGTCTCACCCATTGACGAGTGGCGCAATTCAACGTTTTGGGAGGTGGCTCACATGGCAGAACGCACTCTGCGTGGAGCCCGCTTGGGTGGCCAGAGCTTCGAGGACGAGCGCGGCATCGAGTTCGCGGGTCGGCAGCAGGCCGGCTACCTGTGCCCGCAGGGGCACGCGTTCGAGATCACCATGTCCGACGAGGCCGACGTGCCGGCTAACTGGGAGTGCCCGCGCTGCGGCGCCGAGGCCCTGAGCACCGCAGGCATCGTGCCCGAGGAGAAGGCCGAGCGTCCGGTGCGTACGCACTGGGACATGCTGCTGGAGCGTCGCTCCGAGCGCGAACTTGAGGACATCCTCAAGGAACGACTCGAGTTGCTCCGCGGTGGCGAGATCGGCCCGGCGCACCTGCACCGCGCGAACGCCAAGCGTCGCAAGGTCTCCTGACCGCCAACTGACCCCGGCAGGGCGAGTGCGTCAGTCGACGACCTCGCCCTGGATGACGTCTCCACGGTGCCCGCTCCCCTCACGGGGGGCGGGCATTGTGGCAATGGTGAGCCGTTTTGCGACCGCCTTGGCCAGCACCCGGCGAGCCAGGGGGCGCGTGAACGGCAAGATGATCAACAGCGCAAACAGGTCGGTCACGAAGCCGGGCGTGAGCATGAGGGTGCCGCCGATCAGGATCAGCGCACCGTCGGCCAGTTCTTGAGCGGGCATCCGGCCGGACTGCAAGGCGGTGTTGAGCGCGGTCCAGGCGCGCCGGCCCTCGCGCTTGATCAACCAGGCACCGAACATGGAGTCGGCGACCAGCAGGAGGATGGTCCACCAGGGGCCGATCACCTGCCCTACCTGGATGATCGCCCAGATCTCGACAAGCGGCACCAGCACGAAGGCTCCCAGGATGAGCCACCAGCGCAGTCGGCGCGGGCGGTTGGGGTGCGGTCGAGGAGGGCTTTGCGTCACCGTTCCAGTGTGACAGCCGGACGGTCAACCGGCCTTGACGACCGGGTATGCCGCCGCGACGTCGCCGCGAGGACCAGGAGCGCGAGGACCGTCACCAACGCGGCAGCACGCGAGACCCAGGGGGCGATGAGCACGCCGGGAGGCGTCGCGGTTGCCAGATCGGCCTGAGCGACCACGTAGCCCTGGGTCTTGCGAGCCAGTCGCTGCACGACGCTGCCGTCAGGGCGGATGATCCCCGTGACGCCGTTGGTGGCCGCGATGGCGGTCCAACGGCCGGTCTCGATGGCGCGTGCCCGGCTGATCTGGAACTGCTGGGCGATTTGCTCGGTGTTGATGTACGTGGCGTTGCTGGTCTGGACGGCCAACACCTCTCCTCCACGCCGGATGGAGGGGTAGACCACGTCGTCGAAGGCGATGTCGAAGCACATCGCGTCGCTGATCTCGATTCCCCCAGCCCGCAGTGGTTCGTCTCCGGTGCCTGCCACCATGTCGCGAGAGATGAGCGCGAAGCGCTCGAACCTGCTGGTGAGCGGGTTGCTGTCTCGCCACGGGATGTATTCGCCGAACGGCACCGGATGGTGTTTGGTGTAGCGGTCCCCCGGTCCCGACGCCGGATCCCACACGATCCCCTGGTTCAGGACGCGGCCGTCCTCGGGGTGGTCGGCGATCGCGCCGACCAGAATCGGCACTCCCACGGCCTGCACCGACTCCTCGATAGCCGAGGTCATGTCGGCGTGCCGGAAGGGATCGATCGCCGTCGAGTTCTCCGGCCAGATCACCACGTCGGGTTGCGGGGTCTTGCCGGCCTGGATGTCGGCCGCCAGCGCCACCGTGGCGTCGCGGTGATTGCGGGTCACCCCGCGATAGTCGTACAGGATGTTCGTGCCGTCGCCGGGGACGTTGCCCTGGACTACCGCTACCGTCGCAGTGCCCGAGACCGGGGTGTCGTACGGCATCAGCACCGGCAGTAGCGTCAGCGCCACGGGCAGGCCGATCGCACCGGCGATCGTGCGAGGTCCCGGTCGGCGCACCAGGAGCCAGGCGAGCAACGCCGAGGTGAGGCTGAGCAGCAGAGCCACTCCCGAGGCGCCTACGTAGGGCAACGCGTGGTCCCACACCGTGCCGGGGGTGGCGAAGGCCAGGCGTCCCCAGGGCATCCCCCCCAGCGGCCAGGAGCCACGGACGGTCTCGACGCTCACCCAACCGAGCGGAGCCAGCACGGGCCACCACCGCGTACGCCCGAACGCGGCGCAAGCCGCGCCGAGCGGCCCGTAGAAGGCCGCTTGCAGACCCGCGAGCAGCGCCCAGGCGTCCCAGCCGACCGAGCGCAGCCAGAGCAGGTGCGCGCCCAGATAGGCGGCGCCGAACAGCCAACCGAGCAGCAGTCCGCGGCGCAAGGAGCCGCGACAGGTGGCCCAGAAGAAGCCGACCAATCCGACGATCAGTCCGGGCGCGAAGGCGAGGGGTTCGAAGGCGGACGCCACGGCGAGCCCGGAGACCACCGCCACCAGACCTCGCCACATGAGGCAGCACGGTAGCCCGGCGCACACACTTTTCCGACAGTGGGAGGGCAGACAGTGGGAGGAGCCGACCGCCCTTCGTGCCGACCCGTCGGCGCGTGGTGCGCACCGACATGGCCGTTGTCTAGTGAGCGCCGGCCCCTCCCACTCCACCCTCGCGGGACGAGGCCGGATCCGTGCGTACGAGACCTCGACGCAGGTGGCTTCCTGCGGGCGGCCTCGACCACTCGGATCCGGTCTCGCGACCACGAGCTGCAAAGGTGGACCCCGGAACCTTCCGCGATCCGCCGGGAGCCTGTCAACTCGGCTCTGACCTGGGAAGATGCGCGTTTGTGCAGGTCAGAGCCATGGCCGCGACGAGAAACTGGTTGACAATTCTTCGAGATTCTCGGCGTGTCGGCACGCTCTGGCGGCCGTCGGGGCGCTAAGGGACGTCCAGGGCTCGTCCGGCAGCGAACAGAGCGACCAGGTCAGGGCGCATACCGGGCGAGAGTTCGACCGCATCCCAGGCCGCGAGGTAGGCGCGCTGTCCCTCTCGGATCTCGCCCGCATCGTCCACCCGGGCGGCGCGCCACCCTCCCTGCGTATGAGCCCGGATCGCGTCCGCCAGGCTCAGCGACTGCCCAGGCGTACGGTGTGACGTCGCCGCGGCGATCGCATCCCACGGGCCGAGCGCGGTCACGGGCGCGTCGGAGCCGAACGCCAGCGTCAGGCCCGCGGCGCGGTGATCTGCGAACCGGTTGAGATCGGCCCAGCGCGAGCCGACCCGGTCCGCGTACATCGCGTCCGGGCCACCCCAGAGCGCGTCGAACATGGGTTGCACGCTTGCCACGACGCCGCAGCGCGCCAGCACGGCAAGGACGTCCGGGGACGCCATCTCGACATGCTCCAAGCGGTGCCGGGCGCGTCGCAGCGCCTGCGTGCCCAGCGAGGCCTCGGCGCGGGCGAAACCTGCACCGATCGCGTCGAGTGCGGCCTCGCCGATGCAGTGGAAACCGGCTTGGAAGCCTCGCGTGGTGCAGCCGACGACGTGCTCGGCGATGCGCTCTGCGTCGAGGAAGGCGTGCCCGCACAGTGCGTCCCGATCGGCGTACGGCGTGCGCAGGGCCGCGGTGCGTGAGCCCAGAGCGCCGTCTGCGTTGAGGTCACCGGCGAGTCCGGCGACCCCCAGTGCCGCCACCTTCTCGAAGGCCATGGCCTCGCCCCAATAGAGCCGTGCGTCCAGTCCGGCCTCGCCCGCGGCCTGTCGCACCAGGTCGAGTTCGTACTCCGGACCGATGTGCGGTGCCGCTGCTTCGTGGAACGCAGCGATCCCCTGGCGCTTCATCTCCCGCATCGCGACACGTGCCGATTCGAGCCGGTCGTCCGGACCGACTAGTTCGTTCAGTGCCAGCGTGAGCTCCAGTTTGGCTGCCCGTTCGACGCGTCCGTCGGGGCTGTAGCCGTCGGCGGTACGAGCGCGAGGCACCAGATCCAACAACGGTGCCGATGCGACCGCGCTGTGCCCGTCGATGCGCGACAGCAGGATCGCGACGCCAGGAGCGGCGCGCTCCAACTCCGACGCGGCCAGCGGCATCGGGTCTGCCCACAGGGTCTCGTCCCAACCGGCAGCGACATGCACGCGCTGGCGTGGCGCGTGGCGTACGTGTGCTGCGACGGCATCCAGTGTCGCCTCCCGCGAGGCGATCCCCGTCAGGTCGAGTCCGTCGAGTGCTTGCCCGGTCTGCACCGTATGCACGTGTGCGTCGACGAACGCCGGGAGGATGACGGCGTCGTGCAGGTCTACTCGGGTCGCCGAGTCGTACGACTCCCCCGAGCCGGGAGGCCCTACGTGCGCGATCCGGTCGCCGGTGATGACGACGTCGGCGGGGGTGAGCCCGCCGTCGGGCACGAGCACGCGAGCACCGACGAGGCGAAGGGGTGCGGACACGGGAGAAGACTGCCACCTGGTACGCCTGCTCCGAAAGATTTGCGGCTCGCGCGCGAGTTGGAGCCATATCATGCGGTGCTGTTAGCCTCGAACCAGTGTAATTGTCGCCGGGGTCGCATCCCGGCTCGTTCGAAGGAACCTGCCTCGTGAACCGCTTTCCGCGCCTGCTCATGCTCGGTTTCGACGCGCCCACCCGCGAGTCGATCCGGGACACCCTGACCCCTCGTGGGATCCGAGTCGTCGAGGCGCTCGGCGACGCCGATGTGATCGTCGTCGGAGCGCCTGCAGCCGTCTCGCCCGAGGTGGCGCAGGCTGTCGTCGGCGGTCTCGGCCTGGTGGCGGTGGGAGCTCCCGAGGGACTCGCCCTGCTGGGTGCGACCGCCCACGTGACGCCCACGAGTGTCTGCACGCGAGCGCAGGCGGAGACCGCGTGGCCCGACGAGGACCTGCTCGCGCGAGTCGACGTCTCGGCCCTGACGTCGCACACCGCGTACGCCGGAGAATTCACCGCACTCCTGCGCGCCGGCGCGAACGTGGTCGCGGCCCACGGCTCGTGCGGCGACGGTCGGGTTGTGCTCCTGGGTGCGTCCGGCAGCCCCGCACTGCTGGAGATGGCGATCTTCCACGCCGCTCGCCGTCGTACGGTCGAGAGCACCGGTTCCTCCGTCGCGATGGACCCCGCCTGGCTCGACCTCAAGAACGCCGTGCTGGAACTGCGCGAGATGCAGATCAAGGACGGATCGATCCCGTCGGTCGAACATCACGCTCGCGCCCGCGCGCTGGTCACCAGGATCGACTCCGACCTGGTCTCGCTGGCGCCCACGTTCGCGCACGATGCCGACTACTTCGCTGCCCTCTCCAAGGATCTCGATGCCTGGGTTGCCGGCGGGTTCGGTGTCCCCGACTTCTACGACTCGATCGTGGCCTTCGCGCCGGCCGCCGAGCGCCGTGACGGAATGAAGCACCTCGTGCTGTTCCCGATGTACACCCAGAACGGCTCCCCCGACCGCCTCTTCGAGGCCGTGCTGATCGAGGTGATCTGGCCCGAGTTCATCGCCGACCTGGAGGCGGGCGCGTACTCCAACAAGCTCTTCCTCTCGATCCGGTTCCTCGACTTCACGCCTGGGTACGACACGCACTCGGCCGTGCTGTTCCCCGAGACGGTGGCGATGCGGGCGGTGCCGGAGTTCACGTGGGGGGCGATCTTCCAAGACCGCGAGGCTGCTCGCTTCCGCCGGGTGCTCGCCGAGGCGGCTCGGGTGACCCGCTTGGCGCTTCCGCCCGACGCGGCGCGGATGCTCACCGACCAAGCACTCACCGAAGAGACCTTCGTGATGTGGGACCTGATCCACGACCGCACCCACATGCGTGGTGACCTCCCGTTCGACCCCTTCATGATCAAGCAGCGGATGCCGTACTTCCTCTATTCGCTGGAGGAGTTGCGTTGCGATCTCACCGCCTTCCGTGAGTCGGTGAAACTGGAGGCCGAAGGCGTGCCGCACGCGCGGCTGGTGCAGTACGCCGTGTTGTTCGACCGGATCTTCCGCTTCTCCATCACCGGTTCGCGAGTGCGCAACTACGACGGTCTCGGCGGGCAGTTGCTCTTCGCCTGGCTGCACCAGGCGCGGGTGCTGCACTGGACCGACAACCGGCTCACGATCGAGTGGGATCGGGTCGCCGAGCACGTGCTCGCGTTGGGCGAGGCGATCGAGGACCTCTACTGGCGCTCCATCGACCGACCGAAGATCTCGCACTGGCTGGCGGCGTACGAGTTGGTGTCGTCGGTCGTCGAGCCGCACCCGGCGTCGGTGTGGGCGCAGGGCAAGTCCGCGCTGCCCCTCACCGGACCGCTCAAGGAGATGACCGACGCGGTGCTCGACGACGAGTTCCCGCTGTCGATGTTCTTCGAGGCTCTCAGCAAGAAGATGGGCGACGTGATCGAGTCGACGGCCGGGATCACCGCGTGAGCCCCCAGGCGGTCGAGCCAAGTCGCGAGCCCGTAGTCGTGGTCGTCGGAGCCGGTGGTGCAGCCGGCCGGGCCGCTGTCGAAGCGATCCGCGACACCGGGCGTACGGTCTGCGCAGTCGACCTTCAAGCGCCCGCTATCGAGGGAGTCGCGTCGTACGCAGCCGACGTCTCCACACGCGAGGGAGCCGCGCAGTTGGGTGCTCGCATCCGCGCCGACCACGGCTCGGTGGACGTCTTGGTGCACCTGATCGGCGGCTGGCGTGGTGGCAAGGGCTTCACCGCCAACACCGACGAGGACTGGGAGTTCCTGTCCACACTGTTGATCGACACCTTGCGGCACACGACGCGCGAGTTCCACGACGACCTGGTGGCCTCCCCTGCGGGACGTGCGTTCATCGTGTCGGCGACCGCCGCGAAGAAGCCGACCCCGGGCGGGGCCAACTATGCGATGGCCAAGGCCGCATCCGAGACGTGGATGCAGGCGTTGGCCGCTTCGTTCGCCAAGCTTCCAAGGATCCGATCTGCGCGCTGCCTCGACGGTGCTGGTGATCAAGGCGCTCGTCCACGACGCGATGCGCGCTGCCGACCCTGACAAGCAGTTCCCCGGGTTCACCGACGTGCGCGACTTGGCGCAGGAGTTCGTACGCCTCCTCGACGCCGACGCGGCCCTGATCAATGGTGCGCGGCTCGACCTGACGGGCGCCTCGTGACCGAGTCGCGCAAGAATACGGGCGTGACCAGGCTGCACGACCCCGAGATCCGTACGTTCGCCTCCGACAACTACTCCGGCGTGCACCCCGAGGTGCTCGCGGCCTTGGCAGAGGCAAACGACGGTCACCAGGTCGCGTACGGCGAGGACGTCTACACCGAACGCTTGCACTCGGTGCTTGCGGGACACTTTGGCCAGCCAGTCGACGTCTTCCCGGTCTTCAACGGCACCGGGGCAAACGTGGTGGCCCTGCAGTCGTTGCTGCCGCGCTGGGGTGCGGTGGTGTGCTCGACGAACGCGCACATTCACTGCGACGAGAACGGCGCGCCCGAGCGGATGGGCGGCATGAAACTGCTCCCGGTCTATGCCCCCGCCGGCAAACTCACCCCCGAACTGATCGCCAAGGAGGCCTGGGGCTGGGGCGACGAACACCGGGCCCAGCCGCTCGCGGTGTCGATCACTCAGAGCACCGAACTCGGCACGGTGTATACCCCTGACGAGATCGAGGCGATCACCGATTTCGCACACGAGAACGGCATGGCCGTCCACATGGACGGATCCCGCATTGCCAACGCCGCTGCGTCTCTCGGGGTCCCCCTCTCGGCGATCACGACGGACGTGGGCGTCGACATCGTGTCCTTGGGCGGCACCAAGAACGGTCTGATCTTCGGTGAGGCCGTGGTCTCGCTGTCCGACCATGCCGACGGCCTGATCTACCTGCGCAAACTCAGCATGCAACTGGCCTCCAAGATGCGGTTTGTGTCAGCGCAGTTGATCGCGCTGTGGGGCGACGACCTGTGGTTGCGGTCCGCGTCGCACGCGAACGAGATGGCCGCGCGCCTGGCTGCCGGCCTTGCTGGCGTACCCGGTGTGGAGATCACCCAGCCGGTGCAGGCCAATGCAGTCTTTGCCATCACCTCCGACGAGGTAGCGGAGACCGTACGCTCGCAGTTCCGCTTCTATGACTGGGACGCCTCCCGAGGTGAGCGGCGGTGGATGTGCTCCTTCGACACCACCGAGGCAGACGTGGACGCTTTCGTGGCGGCTGTGCGGGCCGCCGCCTCCCGTTGAGTTGGCCCTGTCTGGGTGTTGAGTTCGGGCTCAGCCTAGGACCGAGCGGTCCTCGTAAGGCGTGGACAACACGATGGTCGTACGCGTGCTGACATTGGCCGAGGATCGGATCCGGCCCAACAGATCTTCCAGATCAGTCGGCTTGGCGACCCGGATCTTCAAGATGTACGACTCCTCTCCCGCCACCGACCAGCAGGATTCGATCGCCTCGATCCCGCGCAGCCTTTCGGGATAGTCATCGGGCTGGGCGGCATCGATCGGCGTGATCGACACGAACGCGGTCAGCGGCAGACCCATCTCCGCGAGATCCACACGCGCGGCATACCCCACGATCAGGCCGCGCTCCTCCAGCCGCTTCACCCGTTGGTGCACCGCTGAGGTCGACAGCCCCGTCGCCTTTCCGAGGTCGGTAAACGACATCCGTCCGTCCTCGGCCAGCAAGGTCAGGATCTGGCGATCGGTCTTCTCCACGATCGTGAGCCTAATCGGCTCGAGTTCCCCACGCCCTGAACGCAACTGTCAACTCGATCGTGCCGGTCGCTTCGGGCGTGAGCACCACAGCCCACGCCCTGGTGAGGTTGGGTGGCCGATAGATCCAGTCGGACACCAAGCGCCGTTCGTTGATCCACGCAGAAGTCTGCTCATTGCACGTTGACCCGGCCAGGATCGAGCAGCCCACCACATGGCGCGCTTGGATGGTGGCGAGCCAAGTGCCGGGAAAGGTGGAGCCCGTTGCCACGAGTCGGGCTTCCCCGGCAGGGTCGGGGAATGAGAACGGTGCCACCACCACGCGGTCGGGTTCGCGGACCGAGATCGGGCGTGGAACTCCGATCACGAGCTCCGGCAGTTCGACAGCAGAACGCACCCGCACCTTAAGCTGGGCGAGGCGCGCACGAGCACGATCGGGACGCACGTGGAAGGCGTACGTCCCCGTCCTTTTGATCGGCCACAAGTTCTCGGCGGTCGGCGGCACCAGGGATCCATTCGCCCTGCGTAGGGAGACATCGTCGCTGAGGGGTGCGTACCCCTGTAACGAGACCCAGGTGCCAGCAATGATCCTGACCCGGATCCTGTGCTCACGCCCCGCGATGCTGTTGTCCAACTTCACGGCAGGGCCGTCCAGCCGGGCCGATCGCGAATCCGGCTTCGAAAGCTGCACCCTGGCGGCCGTGGCGAATCGCACCAGAACACTCTCACCAGGGCGCAACGCTCGCCTCGGCCACTGGCTCTCGCCAGCCACCTTCACCGGCTCGCCGGGCTCGGCCACGACAGAGGTGGCGTTCACAAAGACGTGCTTTCCGGCGTACGACACCCGTGCCCGTGCCCCATCCCACGCGAACAGCGTTCGCGAACCTGCCTTTGGCACCCGGAGCACCACAGTGGTTCCCGCCGCAAGTTGCCGGGCCGGCCCGTTGACGCTCAGTCGCACCGGGTCAGTCAGCACGTCGGCGGTGGCATGCGTGGGCAAGACGGTGCAAACCAGCGCTACCAGGACGGCGGCAACAACTCTTCGCGGCATTGGCGTAGATGGCTCCCTGAGACGATGTGCTTGAGGCTGGCAAGATGCCCGCATGCCTAGCATCCTCCTCCTCGACACCGCCTCGATGTATTTCCGAGCCTATTACGGAGTTCCGGAAGTCCTGGCGAAAGACGGGACCAACGTCAACGCGGTGCGCGGTCTGATCGACTTCATTGCCCGTCTGGTCAAGGAGTACGAACCGACGGATCTCGTCTGTGCGTGGGACAACGACTGGCGACCACAGTGGCGGGTAGACCTGATCCCCTCCTACAAGGCGCATCGCGTCGTGCAGGTCGTCCCGGGGCCGGCACCCGATATTGAGGAGGTGCCTGATCCTCTTGAAGCGCAACTCCCGATCATCCTCGACGTGCTCGTCGCGCTGGGGATCTGCGTCGTGGGCGCGGATGGTTATGAGGCCGATGACGTGATCGGCACCCTTGCCACGACCGCCACCATGCCGGCCGACATCGTCACCGGCGACCGCGACCTCTTCCAGTTGGTCGATGACGAGCGCGAGGTGCGCGTGCTCTATATCGCCCGCGGCGTGGGGCGCCACGAACGCATCACCAATGACGTCGTGCGGGAGAAGTACGGCATCGACGCACGTCAGTATGCCGACTTCGCCACCCTGCGCGGCGACGCATCCGATGGGTTGCCCGGCGTTGCCGGAGTCGGGGAGAAGACCGCGGCCAGTCTGTTGCGGAAGTTCGGGGACATCGACGGCATCGTCGCGGCTTTGTCCGATCCGGCCGCCGAGTTGGCCGCTGGACCACGCAGCAAGATCTCGGCCGCGCTGGACTATCTGGCCGTGGCACCCGAGGTGGTGGCGGTGGCACGCGGCCTCGACCTGGGGTCGTACGACTCGCGTCTGCCGCACACGCCGGTTGATCACGCCCGCCTCCTCGAGCTCAGCGAGCGCTGGAATCTCGAATCGCCCCTAGCCCGGGTCGTCGAGGCGATGTCCTCGCGCTAGCCGGTGCAAACGCGACAGGTCGGCGGCCTCTCGCGGAGCAGATGCGACAGGTCAGTCGAGGGCGCTGTACGCGACCACGCCGCGACGCAGCAGGTCGCGGGCATCGCGTGCGGTGCCCCGCAACGATGCGTCCTCGCCGGTGGCGTCGGCGATCTGGCCGCACAGGTCCACCAACTGCTTCATCACGCGTACGAAGTCTCCGGCCGGCATCCCGGTCACGTCGAGCACGTCGTCGAGGTCGTCGCCCTCCGCCCAGCGATAGGCGGCCCACGCGAAGCCCCTGTCCGGTTCGCGCAAGAAGTCGAGTTTGTGGCTGCGTTCGACCGAGGCCAACTGACCCCAGAGCCGTTCGAGCCCCTCGATCGCAGTCTTCAACCGCCCACCCGGCACCCGCGGGTTGCTGTCATCGGGGCGGCGAGCCTCGAAGGCGAGCACCGAGAGCGCGCCCGCGAGTTCGCTGGGACGCAGTTCGTCGAGCAGACCCGTGCGAATCGCCTCCGCGGCGACCAGGTCGCACTCGGAATAGATGCGCATCAGGTGCCTGCCCTGCTCGGTCACGGCAAGATCGCCCTCGGCCGCTGTGAGGTAGTCCAGTGACGCCAGCACGTCGCAGACGCGGTCGAAGGTGCGCGCCACCGTGTTCGTACGCTGCTCGATGCGTCGGCTCAACGTCTCGGTGTCACGGTGAAGTTTGAACCAGCGCTCGGCCCAGCGAGCGTGCTCCTCGCGTTCGGGGCATCGGTGGCAAGGATGGTGTTTGAGTTGGCGGCGCAGATCATCGATCTGGTGGTTTCGAGACGCTCGCTCCTCAACCACCGGGGAGCGCGGCCCAGCCGCGTCCGAGTTCGCCGCAACCACCGGGGAGCGCAAGCTCACCCACTGCCGAGCCCTGGCTAACCACCGGGGAGCGCTCCTCAACCACCACACCCGAGCCCTGGCCAACCACCGGGGAGCGCTCCTCAACCACCACACCCGAGCCCTGGCCAACCACCGGGGGCGAGTCCGTATCCAACCGGCGTACGCGCGCCGCCAAGGCCGTCGCCAACTCACGGCGCGATTGCGGATTGCGGCCGTTGAAGTTCTTCGGCACCCGCATCCGGTCGTAGGCCAGGACCGGCGTCTGGAAATCGAGCAGTGCCAACCGGCGTGACTGGCGATCAATCGTGACCACCGACGGTCGCGGCTCATCTCCGGACAGGCCCGGATCGATCACGACCGCCCAGCCGGCGAACTTGCCGTTCGGCACCCGGATGATGTCGCCGGGGCGCAGTCGTACGAGCGACGCGATCACCTCCTGGCGTCGGTCGTCGCGGCGCGACTTGGCACCGCGCTTCTCCAGGTCGCTGATCTGTTGGCGCAACCCGGCGTACGCCATGAAGTCGCCCAGGTGACACTGCGCCGCCTCGCGATAGCCCGCCAAGGCGTCCTCGGCCTTGCGCTGCTGACGCGCCAACCCGACAACCGCCTGGTCGGCCTGAAACTGTGCGAACGACATCTCCAGCACCTCCCGAGCCCGAGCCCGTCCGAACTGGTGCACCAGGTTGACCGCCATGTTGTACGACGGCCGAAAGCTGGAACGGAGCGGATAGGTGCGCGTCGAGGCCAGCCCGGCGACCTCGCGTGGGTTCATCCCGGGCTGCCACAGCACGACGGCGTGGCCCTCCACGTCGAGACCACGGCGCCCGGCACGCCCGGTGAGTTGGGTGTACTCCCCCGGCGAGAGGTCGACGTGCGCCTCGCCGTTGTACTTGGTCAGCTTTTCGATCACCACCGTGCGCGCCGGCATGTTGATACCCAACGCGAGCGTCTCGGTGGCGAAGACCGCCTTGACCAGCCCGCGTACGAAAAGCTGCTCCACGCACTCCTTGAAGAGCGGCAGCACACCGGCATGGTGCACCGCGATCCCACGGGTCAGGCCATCCAGGAAGTCCCCGTAGTTCAGGGCGTCCAGATCGTCAGGCGGCAGATGCGAGACGGCTGCTTCGACGTAGCCGTAGATCTCGTCGCGTCCGTCGGGGTTGGTCAGGCGCAGGTTGGCCTGGAGGCACTGTTGCAGTGCCGCGTCACACCCCGCCCGACTGAAGATGAAATAGATCGCGGGCAGCAGGCGGTCGCGTTGGAGCCGCTCGATCACCTCCGCGCGCGACGGGATCCAGACGCGTCGACCGTTGCCGATGTCGCGCTTGCGCTTGGGCGCGCCCGACTTGCCATGCCGAGGAGAACGACGGTCCTTCATCAATCGCGACGAGGCCCAGTCGTCGCGCGCGATCCGCATCAACTGTTCGTTGACCGGCGCGCCTTCGCGTACGAAACCCGCCGACGCGTCGACGTCGGAGGACGCGAACAGGTCCAGCAGCCGCTTCCCCACCATCACGTGCTGAAAGAGGGGTACGGGCCGCTTCTCCTCCACGATCGTGGTCGTGTCGCCGCGCACCGTGTTGAGCCAGGCGCCGAACTCTTCGGCGTTGGACACGGTCGCTGACAAGGAGATGACCGTGACGGATTCGGGCAGGTGGATGATCACCTCCTCCCAGACCGCCCCGCGCGAACGGTCCGCGAGGTAGTGCACCTCGTCCATCACGACATAGCCCAGGCCGAGCAACGTGCGCGACCCGGCATAGATCATGTTGCGCAGCACCTCGGTGGTCATCACCACGATCGGGGCCTCGCCGTTGACGGAGTTGTCGCCGGTCAGCAGGCCGACGTTCTCCGCGCCGTACGTGCGTACGAGGTCGTGGAACTTCTGGTTCGAGAGCGCCTTGATGGGGGTCGTGTAGAACGCCTTGCGGCCCTGCGCACGCGCTAGGTGGATGCCGAACTCCCCCACGATCGTCTTGCCCGATCCCGTCGGCGCCGCCACGAGCACTCCTCGCCCCGCCTCGATCTCCTCGCACGCGCGTACCTGGAAGTCGTCGAGCGGAAAGGCCTGCAGCGACCGGAACTGGGTGAGTACGGGCGTACGTTGTCCGTCGCGGAACGCCGCATAACGTTCGGCTGGCCCGAGAGAATCCGCCATCAGGCGAACACCCGCAAGGCAGCCGGAGCACACTCCACCGTCAACGGCAAGGCCCCGAATCGCTCGCCGTCGGCGTACGACACGACGCCCGGCGTAGCCACCGTGACGCGACGCGCCGGGTGGTGTTCGTATTTGGGATGCGTGGTGTGGGTGCCCTTGAAGAGTTTGGGATAGGTGCGGATCAGGTCGAGCTTGGTCATCGCTTTGATGATGACCACGTCGAGCAAACCGTCGTCCAAGGCGGCACCCTCGGTGATGCGTAGCCCTCCGCCGAACGACGGCCCGTTGCCGACCGCGACCAGCATCGCTTCGGTCTCGATCGTGCGCCCGTCGATGTCCAGCACGTACGGCAGGGGCGTGAAGGTCCGCAACTCCGCCAGCGTGGCCAGGTTGTAGCGCATCTGGCCCTTGGGCCAGGTCATCCGGTTGGCCCGTTCGTTGACGATGGCGTCGAAGCCGGCGGCTAACACGGTCACGAAGTAGCGCTCACCACTGCGGGCAAGGTCGAGCGTACGAGTGCCGCCCCGCAGGATCGTGTCGACGGCCGCAGCCGGGTCCTTGCGGGAAAGCTCGACGTAGCGCGCAACGTCGTTGCCGGTGCCGGCCGGCACGATCCCGAGCGGCGTGCCCGTGTTGGCGACCAACTGCACGCCCAGGTGCACCATCCCGTCACCACCGCACACAACGAGCGCCTCGGCCCCGTCGTCCAGCGCAGCCCGCGCCAGATCGTGGGCCTCGTCGGCGTCGCGGCCCACGAGATCGCGTACGTCGATCCCGGCGGCGGCGAATTTTTCCAGCGCGATGGTCCGGGCTTTGGCACCCTTCCCCTTGGCCGAGGTGGGGTTGGTGAGCAACGCGATCGTCACAGCCGCGACCCTATCCCGCAGATGAGACTGTTTCAGGCCAGCCGCAGCAGCGCGGCGAATCGTTGTGGCTTGGCGCCCAGCGCCTTGGCGAAACGGTGCAGTGCCTCGAGCGCCTTGTCGGCGTTGAAGTCGCGTCCTGGCACCAGCAGCGTCAGTCGCCCCTCACGTTCGACCAACCAGACCTGACCGTGGCGCCAGGTCTTGTGGCACACGGTGCGGGCGGTGTCGTCGGCGACGGGAGCGGGGTAGGCCTCGTCCACGCCCAGCAGATCGCAGGGCAAGGTCTGGCCCGTAGGTCCGGTCAGCTTCCCCGTGACCAGGGCACCGACGTGCACCCCGTGCTCCGGGCGCCAGATGACCTCGCCGTCGCCCAGCCATTCGGGCAGGTCGAACGGGTCTATGTCGCCGAAGGATCCCGAGTGTCCGTCCGTCATCGCAGCCCGCTAGATGGGTGAGAGTTCGTCATCGCGCCACTGGTCGGTGCTGTGCCTATTTCGCCCTCGCATCCGATCGCTCACCCGCGCGAAGATCTCGGCCGCGATGAAGAGCACCACCATCGGCAGAGCCAGCATCAGCATCGAGAACGGGTCAGTCGAGGGCGTGGCCACGGCCGCGAAGATGAACGTGCCCAAGATGATCCAGGGGCGGTACTTCGCCAGCGTGCGACCCGGGACCACCCCTGCGAGGTTCAACAGCACCACGAAGAGCGGGATCTCCATCGCGACCCCGAAGATCAACAACATCCGGACCACAAAACTGAAGTAGTTGCCGAAGTCCACCAGGCTGGTCACGAAACCAGGCGTGAAACCCAACAACACCGAGATGCCCTTGGGCAAGACGTAGTAGCCCAGTGCAACGCCCCCGAGGAACACCGGACCGGCAACCACCGCGAACAGGCGAGTGTATTTGCGCTCGTGTTTGTGCAGGCCCGGCAAGATGAAACGCCAGATCTCCAACAGCCATAAGGGCGAGGTCGCGATCAACGCGAAAACACCCGCGAGTTTGAGCTGGAAGAGCAGTGGGCCACCGAGGTCACCGATCACCGGCTCGGTGATGACCTTCTCCTTCAGCGTCTCTTGCGCCTTCTTGTAGGGCTCAGAGATCAGGTCGAAGAGCGAGGGCAGCCCGAAGGGATGGTTGTAAGCCCAGTAGAGGCCGAACGCACCGAAGATGATCAGGTACGCCGCGATGCGCATCAAGCGTGCGCGCAACTCTCGGAAGTGATCCGAGAGCGCCATTTGGCCCCCGGGACCTACGGGGTGCAGAGGCGCACCGCGGAAAAGTCCGGCGAAGCCCTTCAAGTACCTCACTAGATTGCGAGCCTTGGGGGACGCACTCAGTAGGTGTCGTCGCGGCGCTCGCGCGCCTCGATCTCACGCTGCTCCGGGCTCTTGAGGTCGTCGTCGCCGTCAGCCTCGTTGAGGCCCTTCGTCTCCGCCTTGAAGATCCGCAGAGCACGACCGCTGCCGCGAGCCAGGTCGGGGAGCTTGGAGGCACCGAAGAGGAGCACGACGATCGCCAGGACGATCATCAACTCTCCGGGCCCGAGTCCGGCGATATGAGCGAGCATGGTGTGGCCTTTCGAGGAACGAGGTTCAGCGGGTTGAGTCTACGTCGTGGTCATAGTGCGCGAGTGCCTCCCGCGCCATCTGGACGAAAGGTGCGGAGAGTTCGACGGGTTGGATCACCTCTGCGTACGGCGCCAAGCGCAGCAGAAGGCGGTGCAGCCAGCGCTCGTCAGCGTACGCCAGGTCGACTTCGAGGCTACCGTCGCCCACGTCTCGGCTGGCCAGCACCGGGTAATACTCGGGCACCCATCGAGCCGCCTCATCGAGGCGCAACGTGACGACCTGACTCTCACCGATCTCGAAGATGCCGTCGGCCAGCGTCGTCTCATCCGGCTCGATGGCGATCGGCGTGTCCAGCACCGTTGCCTCCCGGATCCGGTCGAGCCGGAACGATCGCTTGGCCTCCGCGCTGTGACACCACGCGTCGAGGTAGGTCGCACCCTCCTGGTTCACCAGGCGGTGGGGATCCACGATCCGTTCGGACTCCTCATCACGTGCTGGCACGTAGTAGACCAAGCGCACCTGCCGCCCGTTGGCGATCGCGGAGGCAAGAGGGGCCGGGTCCGGGCCGCCGACCTGCTCGTCTGAAAGATCGACCTGCGAGGCCGAACCGCTCGCGGCGGCGTTCTCCAACTTGGCCAGGACTGCGTCGACGATCTCTCGTGTCTCGGGATTCGCCCCCGAGCGCAGCGCTCGCAGCGCCACGATCAGCGCGACCGCCTCGGTCGGTCGCAGCCGCAACGGCCGGGCGAGGTAGTCGGCGTTGCTGATCCGGATCAGGCCGTCGGCGTCAGGACCCTCCAACGCCTCCAGGTCGACATCGATCAGATCGTCGGGCAGGCCGCCGGGCAGGCCGCACATCCACAACACCTTGAGGTCGCGCAGCACCTGCTTGTGCGACACCCCGAGCAGAGACGCAGCCTCTTCGACCGTCACTCCCCCACGGGCCGCGTGCGCATACAAGTAAGGCACCAGCACGAGCAGCCGCGCCAATTGGTCCTTGGAGTTGGGTTGGGTGGTGGTCATCGCAGACCTGCCTTGGCCACGACTCCGGCCAGCCGATCTCGGATCTGGTCCCTGAGCGTTACGGGCTCCAGGACGACCACGT
This sequence comes from Nocardioides sp., assembly GCA_037045645.1. NCBI lineage: Bacteria > Bacillati > Actinomycetota > Actinomycetes > Propionibacteriales > Nocardioidaceae > Nocardioides > Nocardioides sp. Next base: position 1,544,323 of record JBAOIH010000001.1, on the reverse strand, counting down.
CGGCGCCGTAGGGCAAGAATTCCTCGGCCGTCCAGGCGCCGGGCGGCAGTGTGAGGTCGTCCCATCCGTCGTCATCGTCCGCTGCTTGCTCCAGGGACGCGTTCGCAGCCCGCCGCAAAGGCAGGCAGGTGCCGGCGCGAGCCCGGACGCGTACAGTCGTCTCGGGCGCGGCAGGGGCGAGTCGACGGGTGACGGCTTGCAGATCGATGCCGGCCGGGATGTCGTACGAGCCGGCGGCGCCGCTGAGGCGCGCGGGGCCGACGATCCGCGAGATCCGGAAGATCCGTTCGGCCTGCCGGACGACGTCCCAACCCACGACATACCAGCGACCGGAGAACCGTACGACTCCCCACGGCTGCAGGTGACGCGTGCTCGCGGCGCGCCCGGTGCGGGCGTACTCGAACTCCACCGGAGTCCGCTCCACAGCCGCCTGGAACAGCACCTCGAACGCCGGCTCCTCAGCATTGACCTTGGGCGCGACCAGGTCCAACGCCTCGGTGTCGACGGGGTCTCCCGCGGCCATCAACTTGCGTACGGCATCCGAGGCGGCCTCCGCCAACGTGGCGTGCTCCCAGACGCGACCCGCGAGTCCCACGACGGCCGCCTCCTGGGGCGTCAACTCGATGTCGGGCAACGCCATGGCGTCCGGGCGGATGCGGTAGCCGACCTCGTCCTCGAAGTAGTTGTCGACATGGCCGACCTCGATCGGCACGCCGAGGCTGCGCAACTCTTCCTTGTCGCGCTCGAACATCTTGTCGAAGGCCTCATCGGACTGGTCGCCGTAGAGGATCGAGCGGATCTTTTCGCGCGAGACGAAATGGCGCTGCACGAGCAGCATGATCAGCAGGTTGAGCAGCCGCTCGGTCTTCCGCGCCACCTGGCAGACCCTAGCGGGGTCAGGACACTCCGAGGACGTCTACCGCGAAGAAGAGCGTGTCGGTCCCCTTGATCCCGGCCTCCTTGTTGCCGGCCTTGCCGTAGCCGAGCTTCGGCGGCACCGAGATGATGATCCGGCTGCCGATCGGGACGCCGGTGAAGCCCTGGTCCCAGCCCTTGATGACGCCACCTTGACCCAGAGTGAAGTCGAACGGCTCACCGCGCTCGAAGCTGGAGTCGAAAGGCTTCTTGCCCTCGTACACCTGACCGACATAGTTCACGTACACCGTGTCGCCGGTCTTGGTCTTCTCCCCGTCGCCCTTGATGAGGTAGGTGGTCTGCAACTTCTCGCTCGGCTGGGGAGTGCCCGCGAAGTCGAAACCTGTCGGCGAGTCCGCGCTGCCGGTGAGCTTGGGCGCCCAGGATGCGGGCTTGGTCGTCTCCCCGCTCGGCTTGGTAGACAGCGTGGAGATCAGGTCGACGATGAAGAGCACCGAGTCGGTGTTGCCAACGCCGAGTTGCGGGTTGCCCTGTTCTCCGAACGCATCCTTGGGCGGCGCCGTCACGGCCACGCGCGAGCCGAGGGTGTGGCCGTCGATCGCCTCTTTGAGACCGGCCGACAGTTGGCCAGCAGCAGGCAGGAGGTCAGGCTTGGCGTCCTTGCCGAAGGTCGAATATGCCGTCGACTTGGTGTAGCCGTTGCCGACATAGAGGCGTACGAACACCTGGTCGCTGCCGCCGACCTTCTCACCATCGCCCTCGACCAGGGTCTCGGCGTCGAGTTCCTTGGCGACCAGTTGCTTCTTCCACTCGACCTTGGGCTCGCTGCCGAAGTCACCTGAGATCGAGACCGCGCCGAGGTCGCTGCCGGATCCGGCGCTGTCGCTGGCGGCCTGCTCGCTTCCGCACGCGGTCAGGGTGGCGAGCAGGGCGATGCTGGCGGCGAATGCCTTCGTACGTCGAGTCACGCGGCGAAACGTTACCGGCCGGGCGAAACCGGCCTCACATGCCGTCCAAGAGGCGCTGCACGCGCTCGTCCTCGGCTCGGAACGGGTCTTTGCACAACACGGTGCGCTGGGCCTGGTCGTTCAACTTCAGATGGACCCAGTCGACGGTGAAATCGCGGCGCCTCTCCTGGGCGCGCCGGATGAATTCACCTCTCAGTTTCGCGCGGGTGGTCTGCGGCGGCACCGTCTTGGCCTGGAAGATCGCCAGATCGGTGGTCACCCGCGCCACGGCGCCACGCTTCTCCAAGAGGTAGTAGAGGCCGCGGTCGCGACGGATGTCGTGGTAGGCCAGATCCAACTGGGCGACTCGGGGATGCTCCATCGCCAGCCCGTGCTTGGCGCGATAGCGCTCGATCAGCTTCCACTTGATCACCCAGTCGATCTCGCGCTCGATCAGCCCAAGGTCGTCGGACTCGACCGCCTTCAGCGAGCGCTCCCACAGGTCGAGGGCCCGCTCGATCACCGGCGTGGAGATCTGGCGCCGGTCGACGAAGTCGCGCGCCTTGCCCAGGTATTCGGTCTGGATGTCCAACGCGCTGGCCTCTCGGCCGTTGTTGAGGCGCACCTTGCGACGTCCGGTCATGTCCTGGGCGATCTCTCGGATCGCCCGGATGGGGTTCTCCATCGTGAGGTCGCGCATCACCACGCCCTCCTCGATCATCCGCAGCACCAGATCCGCCGAGGCCACTTTGAGCAGGGTGGTGGTCTCACTCATGTTGGAGTCGCCGACGATGACGTGCAGGCGGCGATACTTCTCCGCGTCGGCGTGCGGTTCGTCGCGGGTGTTGATGATCGGGCGACTACGGGTCGTGGCGCTGGAGACGCCCTCCCAGATGTGCTCGGCGCGCTGGCTGACGCTGTACTGCGCGCCCCGTGCGGTCTGCACGACCTTGCCCGCGCCCACCATGATCTGGCGGCTCACCAGGAACGGGATCAAGACGTCAGCGAGTCGGGAGAACTCCCCCGACCTGGAGACCAGGAAGTTCTCGTGGCAGCCGTAGGAGTTGCCGGCCGAATCGGTGTTGTTCTTGAACAGGTAGATATCGCCCTCGATGCCTTCGTCGTGAAGACGTTCTTCGGCATCGGTCAGCAGGCCCTCCAGGATGCGTTCGCCGGCCTTGTCGTGGGTGACGAGCTCGACGATGTCGTCGCACTCAGGAGTCGCGTACTCCGGGTGGCTGCCGACGTCGAGATAGAGCCGAGCGCCGTTGCGCAAGAAGACGTTGCTGCTTCTGCCCCACGCGACGACTTTGCGGAAGAGATAGCGCGCGACCTCGTCCGGGCTGAGCCGGCGTTGTCCATGAAAAGTGCAGGTGACGCCGTACTCGTTCTCGATCCCGAAGATGCGGCGGTCCATGTGGCCAGCCTAGGTGCGCCGTCCAGCGCGCGCGGTCAGACGCGCTCAGGCCTCGTCGGGCTCCCCAGGCTCTGGCGACGGCGACTCCGGGCCGCGCTCCCCCAGCAACGCTTGCAGTCGAGGCCCGACCAGGCGTACGAACTTGCGCGGCTGAGTGCGGGTGCGATCCAGCACCGCGACTTCGAGGTCGTCCGCTGCGATCACCCGATCACCGGCTTCGCTGTGACCCAGCGCGGCGGTGGCCAGGCGTACGGCTCCTGCCAGGTCGAGGTCGTCGGCGAAGTGCTCCTCCAGATAGGCCGACACCACGTCGGCCGCTCCACCCATCACGGCATAACGGTGCTCGTCGGCGACCTGGCCGTCGTACGTCAGTCGATAGATCTGGTCGTCGGCTGCCACATCGCCGATCTCGCCGACGAAGAGTTCGACCTCGTACGGCTTCTCCCCGCCGGAGGAGAAGATCGTCCCGAGCGTCTGGGCGTACGCGTTGGCCAGGCCGCGGCCGGTCACGTCGCGGCGGTCGTAGGAATACCCGCGCATGTCGGCCAGTCGTACGCCCGCGATGCGCAGGTTCTCGAACTCGTTATAGCGCCCCACTGCGGCGAAGGCGATCCGGTCGTAGATCTCGGAGACCTTGTGCAAGGCCTGACTGGGATTCTCCGAGGCGAACAGGAGGCCGTCGGCGTACTGCACCGCGACGACGGAACGTCCGCGGGCGATGCCCTTGCGAGCGAAGTCGGCACGATCCTTCATCAACTGCTCGGGCGAGACATAGAACGGCATGCTCATAGATGGTTCACTTCCAGGTTCGAATCGAGCGAGCGGGTCGAGATCACGTCAGCGATGCCGCGGGACCGTCCGGGCGGGTCAGACGACTCTCCAGGATGCGGTCGGCGATCCGGGCGACCTCGGCGTCGGGCATGCGTGTCCCGCCCTCGGCGGTGATCACGTGCACCACCGGGAAGATCCTGCGCGCGATGTCAGGTCCGCCGGTCGCGGAATCGTCATCGGCGGCGTCATAGAGCGCCTGTACGACCGCGGTGACGCACTCCTCGGCGGACAGATCGTCGCGGTAGAGCTTCTTGAGTGAGCCGCGCGCGAACAGCGACCCGGAGCCGACGCTGTGGAACGCGGTCTCCTCATAACGCCCGCCCGTGACGTCGTAGGAGAAGATCCGGCCCTGGTCGGCCTCGTGGTCGTACCCGGCGAAGAGCGGCACCACGGCGAGTCCTTGCATCGCCAGTCCGAGATTTGCGCGGATCAGGGCGGCGAGCCGGTTCGCCTTGCCGTCCATGGAGAGCGTGATGCCCTCGATCTTCTCGTAGTGCTCCAGCTCGGTCTGGAAGAGCCGCACCATCTCGACGGCAAGGCCGGCAGTGCCGGCGATCCCCACGGCCGAGAACTCGTCGGCAGGGAACACCTTCTCGATGTCGCGTTGCGCGATGATGTTGCCCATCGTGGCGCGGCGGTCTCCGGCCATCACGACCCCGCCTGGGAACGCGGCCGCCACGATCGTGGTCGCATGTGGGGCGAGGTCGGCGGCTTGGCCCGCTGGCAGCGCCCGACGACTGGGCAGCAGTTCCGGTGCCGCCTCGGTCAAGAAGTCGGCGAAGGACGACGTGCCGGGGCGCAAGAACACACTGGAAAGGCGCGCGTCCGCGTGCGGCACTACTCCCCGCCCTTCTGGATGAACGACTTCACGAAGTCCTCGGCGTTGCTCTCCAGCACCTCGTCGATCTCGTCCAGGATCGCGTCGACATCGTCGTCGAGCACTTCCTTCCGCTCGGCGACATCGGTCTCCACGACCTCTTCGGTGACCGCCTCGTCTTGGGACGACTTGCGCGGCTGCTTCTGTTCCTGGGCCATGTTCCGACCCTATCCCCCACCAGGTGGTTGAGGAGCCCGCGCAGCGGGCATCTCGAAACCACGTCCCCGACCGGTGGTTGAGGAGCCCGCGCAGCGGGCATCTCGAAACGACGTCCCCGACCGGTGGTTGAGGAGCGCCGCAGGCGCGTCTCGAGACCACGTCCTCGACCGGTGGTTGAGGAGCGCCGCAGGCGCGTCTCGAAACGACGTCCCCCACCGGTGGTTGAGGAGCGCCGCAGGCGCGTCTCGAAACCACGGTTAGTCAGACGGTCCCCTTCGTGACAACCCAGGCAGCAGATCGAGGCGGTCGGTGATCAGCGCCTCCCTCTTCCTGCGCGACCACCCCTGCACGCGCTTCTCGAACGCGAAAAGCTTCCTCGATCCGGTCGAATTCCGCAGCCCAGACGAGGATCACGGGGAGGCGGTGGCGGGTGTACGCGGCGCCGCGTCCGTCACGATGCTGAGAGAGTCGCGCCTCAAGGTTCACGGTGCTGCCGACGTAGTACGAGTCGTCCGAGCATTTCAGGATGTAGGTCCAAGGCATCGGACCACGCTCCCCGGTGAATAGCGCCGAGGCCAGCAACTTCTGCTGGCCTGTGGATGGGAGCGTGTGGTTTCGAGACGCCCGCTGCGGGCTCCTCAACCACCGGTGGGATGGGAGCGTGTGGTTTCGAGACGCCCGCTGTGCGGGCTCCTCAACCACCGGTGGGATGGGAGCGTGTGGTTTCGAGACGCCCGCTGTGCGGGCTCCTCAACCACCGGTAGAACGCGAGCGTGTGGTTTCGAGACGCCCGCTGCGCGGGCTCCTCAACCACCGGTGGGATGGGAGCGTGTGGTTTCGAGACGCCCGCTGCGCGGGCTCCTCAACCACCGGTGGGCCGGGGGTGTGGTTTCGAGACGCCCGCTGTGCGGGCTCCTCAACCACCGGTGGGGCGGGCGAGGGCTTGGAGGAGGTCCTCGGCGGTGTCACTGGCGTCGATCAGGTCGCCGACGGAGGCGCGGGTGCCGCGTAGGGGGTCCAGCGTCGGGATCCGCTGCTGCGCGTCTCGTCCCGGCAGGTCGAAGATGACCGAGTCCCACGATGCGGCGGCGACATGGTCGGCGTACTTCTCCAGGCACCGGCCACGGAAGTAGGCGCGGGTGTCGTCGGGTGGCTGGTGCATCGCATCGTCCACCTCGGCCGGCGTAAGCAGGCGTTCGATCCGGCCAGCGTTGGCCAGGCGCTGATACAGCCCCTTCTCCGGCCTGATGTCGCTGTACTGAAGATCGATGGCATGCAACTTCGCGTCGCTCCACTCGAGTCCGTCGCGGTCACGATACTGCGTCAGCAGACGCCACTTCGCCACCCAATCCAGCTCGCGCGCGCACAGCATCGGATCTTGTTCGAGTCGATCCAGCACGGACACCCAACGGTGCAGCACGTCATGAGTCTGGACGTCGACATCCGCTCCGAGAGTGGACTCGACATAGTCGACCGCCCGATCGAGATACTCGCGTTGCAACTGCACGGCCGTCAGCTGGCGGCCGTCGGCCAACGTCAGCAGATGTTGCAGGCTCGGATCATGCGAGACCCTCTGCAACGACTTCACCGAGTCGAGCACGGTCAGGTCCTTGTTCAGGAAGCCCGCTTCGATCATCGCCAGGACGAGTGACGTCGTGCCGACTTTGAGGTACGTCGACACTTCCGCGAGGTTGGCGTCGCCGATGATCACGTGCAGTCGGCGGTGCCGATCAGGATCGGCGTGTGGTTCGTCGCGAGTGTTGATGATCGGCCGCTTGAGGGTCGTCTCGAGTCCAACTTCGACCTCGAAGAAGTCGGCTCTCTGACTGATCTGGAATCCGTGGTCGCGCCCATCCACGCCGATGCCGACGCGGCCGGCCCCACACACGACCTGGCGCGACACGAAGAACGGGATCAGGTGCTTGACGATGTCGGCGAAGGGCGTCGTACCGACTCATCAGGTAGTTCTCGTGCGCACCGTACGAGACGCCCTTGTTGTCGGTGTTGTTCTTGTAGAGCAGGATCGGCGCGGCCCCCTTGGTCTGAGCGGCGAATCGGGAGGCATCGAGCATCACCTGCTCCCCCGCCTTGTCCCACCGCACGACGTCGAGAGGCGTCGTGACTTCGGGGGTGGAGTACTCCGGGTGCGCGTGATCGACGTATAGCCGCGCGCCGTTGGTCAAGATCACGTTCGCCAGACCGAGGTCCTCGTCGGTGAGTTGCGACGGGTCGGCGTACCTGCGCGACCGAGGTCGAAGCCGCGGGCGTCGCGCAGTGGCGACTCCTCCTCGAAATCCCACCGTGCCCGCCGCGCGTGCACCGTCGCGCTGGCGTACGCATTCACGATGTGCGACGACGCGACCATCGGGTTGGCCAGCGGCTGCCCCTGGACCGAGATGCCGTACTCGACCTCGGTCCCCATCACGCGTCGCACGGTCATGACGCGAGCCTATGTCCCGCGTGAAGGGCTGGCAGGGGCGCCCCTCAACGTCGCAACTTGGGCAGGACGAAGAACAAGATGACGACGAAGAGCACGAGAAGAAGGAGATATTTCATGCCCCGAACCTAACCGGAGTCTGGTGGACTGGAGCCATGGCGTGGTGGACCGAGCATGTCGTACCCAGGCTTGCGGACGCGGCTTTGAAGGGCCGCGACGTCGGCGAGGAGCGCGCGGTGGCCTGTGCGCCGCTGTACGGCCGTGTGCTCGAGTTGGGCTTTGGTGGGGGCCTCAATGTGCGCTGGTATCCCGACGCTGTCGAGTCGGTGCATGCGGTCGAACCCTCCGACGTCGGCTGGGCGCTGTCCGAGCGCCGTAGGGCCCGAGCCACTATCCCCGTGGAACGTCGTGGCCTCGATGGTCAGCGTCTCGACGAGGCGTCGGGATCCTATGACTGTGTCTTGTCCACGTTCACGCTGTGCACGATTCCCGACATCGAGAGGGCGTTGAGTGAGGTCGTACGCGTGCTCAAGCCCGGCGGGGTCTTCGCCTTTCTCGAACACGGCCTGAGCCCGGAGGTGGGAGTCGCCCGCTGGCAGCGGCGGCTCGAACCCCTCCAGCGCCGGTGTGCGGGGGGCTGCCATCTCACCCGCGACGTGCCAGCACAGGTTCAGGCCTCGGGCCTGGTGATCGAGACGATCCAGCAGCACTATCTCGCCGGCCCGAGCCTTGGGCGAGCACTGACCTATCTGACTCGCGGGGCTGCGCGTGCCACCTGATCAGCGCCGCGGGCCGTTCACTGACGAGGGGCCGTTCGCTACAGGTACTGACCCGTGTTGGACATCGTGTCGATCGAGCGGCCGGGCTCGGTGCCCTGCTTGCCGGTGATCAACGTCCGAATGAAGACGATGCGCTCACCCTTCTTGCCCGAGATCCTCGCCCAGTCGTCGGGGTTGGTGGTGTTGGGCAGGTCCTCGTTCTCCTTGAACTCGTCCAGGCACGCCTGCAGCATGTGTTGGACACGCAGGCCGTGCTGGCCGTGGTCGAGGAAGTCCTTGATCGCCATCTTCTTCGCCCGATCCACGATGTTCTGGATCATGGCACCAGAGTTGAAGTCCTTGAAGTAGAGGACCTCCTTGTCGCCGTTCGCGTAGGTGACCTCAAGGAAACGGTTGTCGTCGGACTCGGTATACATCCGCTCGACCGTCGCCTGGATCATGCCGGTGACACAGGCCTGCTTGTCGCCCCCGAATTCGGAAACGTCGTCGGTGTGCAACGGCAGATCTGCGGTGAGGTACTTGCTGAAGATGTCGCGCGCCGACTCCGCGTCAGGGCGCTCGATCTTGATCTTCACGTCCAGTCGGCCCGGGCGCAGGATCGCCGGATCGATCATGTCCTCACGGTTCGATGCACCGATCACGAGCACGTTCTCCAGCAACTCCACGCCGTCGATCTCGCTGAGCAACTGGGGCACGATGGTGTTCTCCACGTCCGACGAGACTCCCGAGCCGCGCGTACGGAAGAGGGAGTCCATCTCATCGAAGAAGACGATGACCGGAGTGCCGTGCGACGCCTTCTCGCGAGCGCGCTGGAAGACCAGTCGGATGTGCCGCTCGGTCTCCCCGACGTACTTGTTGAGCAACTCGGGGCCCTTGATGTTCAAGAAGTACGACTTGCCCTCCTGGCCCGTCTTCGCGGCGACCTTCTTGGCCAGCGAGTTCGCGACGGCCTTGGCGATCAGCGTCTTGCCGCAACCGGGCGGTCCATAGAGGAGGACCCCCTTGGGGGGCTTGAGTTTGTGCTCCAAGAACAACTCGGGGTGCAGGTAGGGCAACTCCACCGCGTCGCGGATCTGGTCGATCTGGGAGATCAGTCCGCCGATGGACTCGTACTCGATGTCCGGAACCTCTTCGAGGACCAGTTCTTCCACCTCGGATTTGGGGACTCGCTCGTAGGCATAGCCCGCGCGCGACTCCATCAGCAGGCTGTCGCCCGCACGCAGCGTGATCTCGCGCAGCGGCGCTGCCAGGCGTACGACCCGCTCCTCGTCGGCGTTGGCGATGACCAGGGCTCGCGTGCCGTCGGCGAGCAGCTCCTTGAACATCACCACCTCCCCGACCTCTTCGAAGTCGAGCGCGGCGACCACGTTCAGCGCTTCGTTGAGCATGACCTCCTGGCCGCGACGTAGCGAGTCGAGCGGAACCGCCGGTGACGCACTCACGCGGAGTTTGCGTCCTCCGGTAAAGACATCGACCGTGTCATCGTCGTTGCGCTGCAAGAACGTGCCGAACCCCGCCGGTGGCTGAGCCAGCCGGTCGACCTCCTCCTTGAGGCGAGTGATCTGGTCGCGAGCTTCGCGCAGCGTCTGCGCCAGCCGCTCGTTCTGCGAGGTCACCTGGGCAAGGGAGCGCTGCGTGTCAGCCAAGCGCAACTCCAGTCCGCGGCTGTGTGCGGGCGCATCGCTGAGGCGCTGGCGCAACTGGGAGATCTCGGCCTGCAGGAATCGCACCTGCTCGGTGAGTTGTTCGGGCGTCCGGCCCGAGTCTCGTGACGTGGACATCAAGACCACCTCCTCAATGATTTCGACCCTACCCGCCGAAACCGACCACGGAAGTGGACGAAGCGCCGAGTCACATCACGATTTCGCCTGGTGGACTCGGGCAGTGGGAGCGCTCCCCCTGGCGGCACAGTTTGCGCAGCACTGAGGTGGGGTCAGCGGCGGGGTCAGCGCACGTACGCCTTGCGGGTCCACACCCGCACCCAGTCGACGTGCGCGGGCTCGGCGAAGGACTGCGGAGTCAGGTACTTGAGTTCGTAGTCGGACGACAGGTTGCTCAGGACCAGGTACTGCCAGGACCGTGAGACCCACTTCTTCGTCTTCCAGAAGACTCGCCCGTCGATGCGAAGGGTGTAGCCCGACTTGCGCCATTCGGCTGAGACGACGTGGTAGGAGTTCCACCAGGTGTGACCGGGCGGGATCAGCCGATTGGTCCGCGGCATCAGACCGCCGAGCTTCATCGTGCGCATGTTGGGCCCGGACATGTAGAGGAAGGCACCCAGCGCGTCGACCTGGCCCCCACGGCCGAAGTATTCGCCGTAGTCGAGTTCCACCCCCGTCGCCGGGCGGTTGGGCTTGCGGTAGCGCAGTGACTGGATCCAGGTGCCGACGTGGCTGCCGCGGGCTGGCTGGAACTTCACGCGCGCGGCGACCACGCCGTACTTGAACTCGAACTTGCCCACGGTCGTGAGTTGGGTGTTCAGCAGCCATGGAGCGTTCGCCATGCCCTTGCGGGTGCGATAACGACAGACCTTGCCCAGCTTTCGGGGGTCCTTCCTGATGCCCAGCCGGACCGTGCCGTCGGCGACCGAGTACGCGGCTCCGGGTTTGGCGCAGGTGCGCAGCCCGCCCTTGTTGTAGCCGATGTTGTAGGTCGCCCACTTCCTGGCGTTGAGGCGAGTGCCGGAGAACTCGTCGCGGAAGGCGGGGCGCCTGAGCTTGGCCTTGACGGTCTTGGACACCGCCCCCGCCCCGACGACGCGGTAGTGACCATTCGCCGCACCGGTGAAGTTGGCGTACCCCAGGCCGTCGACGGTGGTGGTGGTCACCGTCTGCCAGGTCCCCGCGGCGGTCAAGGTCTGCAAGGTCGCTACCTGGCCGGTGGACAACGGTTTGAAGCGTGCCGAGATCAGGCTTCCCCGTGATGAGGCTGCGGGTGCAACACCGGCCTGGGCGATCGGTGGCAGCGCTTTGAGATGGATCGACGGTGCCCGCTTCGCCGCCTGCGCGGAGGAGGCACCCGCGGTCGCATCTGCGGTCGCAACCGTGGCGCCGAGAGCCGACAGGGGCAGGATTCCGAGAGCCAGGGCTCCGGCGATACGCCGAGCGAGGCGGGTCATTCAATCTCCTCCAGTGCTGTACCGGGCGGTCGCGGCCCCAGGTAGTCCGGGCCGTAGGCGCCGGGTGCAGGGCGACGCTTCTTGAGCGGCGGCCGCTCCCCCGGGGCCATCCTCCTGGCGGTGACCAGGAACGCTGTGTGTCCCTGCATGGTATGTCCGGGACGTACGGCCAATCCTTCCACGTGCCAGTCGCGGACCAAGGACTCCCACGCGTGCGGCTCGGTGAATCCTCCGTGAACTCGCAGCGTCTCCACCACGCGGCTCAACTGGGTCGTGGTCGCGACGTAGGCACACACGACGCCACCGGGCACGAGGGCGTCGGCCACGGCGTCCACACAGTCCCAGGGCGCCAGCATGTCCAAGATGATCCGGTCGGCAGGCTCACCGTGCGTACGGAGGCCCTCGGCCAGGTCCCCATCGCGCAACGTCCAGTTGGGATGCGGGTGGTCTTCGGTGCCACCGAAGAATCGGGAGACGTTGCGCCGCGCGACCTCGGCGAACTCCTCGCGCAGTTCGTACGACGTGACGTGGCCGTAGGGTCCGACAGCCCGGAGCAGCGAGCAACTCAGCGCACCCGAACCGGCTCCGGCCTCGACGACGCGGGCACCCGGATAGATGTCGGCGAGCGCGACGATCTGGGCGCTGTCCTTGGGGTAGATCACCGCCGCGCCGCGCGGCATCGACACCACGAATTCACTGAGCAGGGGGCGAAAGACCAGGTATTGCCCTCCCGCACTGGCGGTGATCGCGAAGCCCTCCTCGCGCCCGATCAGATCGTCGTGTTCGAGGTGGCCACGGCTGGAGAAGAAGCGCTTGCCGGGCACCAGTTCGAAGTTGTGCCGACGGCCCTTCTGGTCGGTCAGGCGCACCCATTCACCGGCCCGCAGTGGACCGCGATGGACGCCTGAGAAGGCTTCGGCGGGGACGTCTTCGGGCTCTGGCACCCAGGCAGGTTAGTGCCGCTCGGCTCGGAAAGCCCGATCGACGTCGGCGGTCGCCAGTACGCCGAAGATCCGGCCTTCGGGTCCGACCAGGAGATACTCCTCTGCCGGGTTGGCCGACATCGCCCGGATCAGCGGCTCACCGGAGAGATCGACGGGCAACACCAGCGTGTCGTCCGTGCGCCGCGCCACCGAGGAGACCGCCACCCAGGGGCGTCGCTCCTCGGGGGTGGCCAGGACCGCCGATTCGTTCACGATCCCTGTCGGGACTCCCGAGGAGGCCACGGTGATGATGCTGCCGGCATGGGCCTCCTGCGCACGCCGTACCGCTTCGGCGATCGAGAGATCCTCGGGCACCGCGAGTGCGGGCCGCGCCAGTTCACGGGCGACGAGCGCAGGAAGTCGGGCGCGCAGCCTTGCGCCGGTCATCGCGGCGGTGGCTCCGGTCCAGAGGAACATGCCGATCACCGCCACCATCACGAAGTCGAGGAAGGTGGGTTCGATATCGAACAGCACCTGCTGCAGCAGCGGCCACGCCAGCACGAGCAGTGCGGCTAGTCGACCACCCCAGCCGGCCGCGGTGGTGCCGGTGTGCTGGTTGCCGGTCGCGGCCCAGACTCCGGCACGCAGCACGCGCCCTCCGTCGAGAGGCAGCCCGGGCACGAGGTTGAGGGCACCCACCACGAGATTGGCCCCGGCGAGGCCTTCGACCGCCATCCGCAACAGGCCCTCGGGTGTGACGAACCAGAGCGCGACCGCGCCCAGCCCTACCGCGATCGAGGTCAGTGGTCCGACAACGGCGATCCAGAACTCATGGCGGGGCCGTCTGCTCTCCCCCTCGATCGCGGTCAGGCCACCCAGGAAGTTGAGCGTGATCGAGGTGACCGGGTAGCCCAACCGCTGGGCGACCGCCGCGTGGGAGGCCTCGTGCAGCAGTACGGAGAGATAGAGGATCACCGCGAACGCGAACCCGGCGACGAAGCGCCAGGCGCCCAGTCCCGGCTGAACCTGCTCGACGCGTGGCGCCACGACGACCGCGATCAGGCCGGCGATCAGAAACCACGACGAGGCGACATAGATCGGCGCCCCGGCGAAGCTGCCGACCCGCAACATCCCCACGGGACGCTGGTCTTGGGCGGACGCGGGACCGGACACGACCGTCAGGCTAGCCGACGCGGTGCAGCGCCAACGCCGCTTGCACCAGCGTCAGATGGCTGAACGCCTGCGGGAAGTTGCCGGCCATCCTGGCGCCTTGGACGTCGTACTCCTCCGATAGCAGGCCGATGTCGTTGGCCAGGGCGCAGAGCCGATCGAAGAGCTCGGTCGCATCCTCGACCCGGCCAGCGGCGGCGTACGCCGAGACCAGCCAGAAGGAGCAGGCCAGGAACGGGTACTCGTCTCCCGCCAGGCCGTCCACCCCAGACGAGGTGCGATAACGCAGCAGAAGACCGTCTTGCATCAAGTCTTCTTCGACGGCTCTGATCGTGCCGGTCACGAGTGGGTCGTCCCCTGGAAGGAAGCCGACCAGCGGGATGTTCAGCAGCGCAGCATCGACCTCCAAGGTGTCGTAGTGCTGAGTGAAGCAGCCCCGTTCTCGATCCACGCCGTGCGAGAGGATCTCGTCGCGCACCTGGTCGCGCAGTGCCTTCCACCGGGTCGCATCACCTTCGAAACCGTGCACCTCGACCCCGCGTACGGCCCTGTCGAACGCAGCCCAGACCATCACGCGGGAGTGGGTGAAGTGCCGTTCGGGACCGCGGATCTCCCACAACCCGTGATCAGGCTTGTGCCACTCCTCGGCCAGCCGCTCCACCAGGACGCGCTGCAGGTCCCACGAGTCCTGGTTGTCCTTGAGCCCAGCCTCGCGCGCGACGTCGAGCGCGACCATCACCTCGCCGAGCACGTCGGTCTGGCGCTGGTCGACGGCAGCGTTGCCGATCCGCACCGGTCTGGAGTCGGCGTATCCCGGAAGATGTTCGAGTTCGCGCTCGGGAAGGTTTCTACCTCCGTCGACGGCGTACATGATCTGCATGCGCTCGGGATCGCCCGCGACGGCGCGGATCAGCCAGTCGCGCCAGAAGCCGGCCTCTTCCTGGAACCCTGCGGTGACCATCGCTTCGATCGTCAGGGCCGCGTCTCGTAGCCAGCAGTACCGATAGTCCCAGTTGCGTTCGCCGCCGAAGTCCTCGGGCAGCGAAGTGGTCGGTGCCGCCACGATGCCCCCACTCTGCTCGTGGGTGAGTAGACGCAGCGTGAGAATGCTGCGTTGTACGAGGTTCGCCTGGGGCACGTCGGCGAGCCGATCACCCAGCCAGGCAGTGTCGTCGCGCCGCGTACGCTCCAGCGCCTCGTCGAAGTCGGCGCTGGAGCGGTCCTTCTCCCATGAAGGCAGCCAGGTCAGGCTGAAGGTCAGCGTCTCCCCTGAGTTCACCTCGAACACGTCGGCGTGATGGTGGTTGACGTCCTCGGGCAGCCGGTCGCCGGCCAGCACGAGCGCATCGGGGCCTGCGATCGCGACCAGGACCTCGTCGTCCCCGGACCCGTGCCGCGAGATCCAGGGCCGGACGCGGCCGTAGTCGGTGCGTACGATCCATTCGTGCCGCATCCGCACCGTGCCGCGGACACCAGTAACCCGGCGTACGAGATCGGCACGCCGATCGCCGGTCGGCATCAGGTCCGTCACCACCACGACTCCCTCGTCCGTGGTGTGCGTGGTCTCCAAGATCGTGGTGCCGTCGAGATAGCGCCGTGTCGTCGTCGCATCCTGGTCAGGCCCCAGGAGCCATCGGCCGTGCTCGGGAGTTCCGAGGAGCGCCGCGAAGCAGGCACCGGAATCGAAGCGCGGCAGGCAGAGCCAGTCGACGGAACCATCTCGGCCGATCAGCGCTGCCGTGTGCCGATCACCGATAACGGCGTAGTCCTCGATGGGTCGGCTCATCCAGCCAGTCTCACACGGTCGGCGGGACGTGGGTCTCGACCGAGCCGTCGTCCTCAGGCCCGGCCTGGCTCTCCTTCAGCACCTCCAGGGCATCGACCTCGTGCCGGGCGATCTCGCCCGAAGCGATCTGCTCGGCCCAATGGCAGGCGACCCGATGACCCTCAGACGCACCCTCGATCGCCACGACCCGCAACTCGGGACGTTCGTCGTCGCAGCGAGTCTCCTGCCGCCAGGGACAACGCGTGTGGAAGCGACACCCGCTCGGTGGCTTCGAGGGCGACGGCAGGTCGCCGGTGAGCAGAATCTGTTCGCGTGAGTCCTCGACATCCGGGTCGGGCACCGGCACCGCGCTCATCAGGGCACGGGTGTAGGGGTGCAGCGGGACTTCATGGAGTTCCCCCGCTTCGGACTCCTCGACGAGTCCCCCGAGATACATCACGCCGACGCGATCGCTGATGTGGCGTACGACAGCCAGATCGTGCGCGACCACGAGGAATGTCAGGCCCAACTCCTCCTGCAACTCCTGGAGCAGGTTGATCACCTGGGCCTGCACCGACACGTCGAGGGCGGAGACCGGCTCGTCGGCCACGATCAGATCGGGATTGACCGACAGTGCTCGTGCGATGCCGACCCGCTGGCGCTGACCACCGGAGAACTCGTGAGGATATTTGCTCAGCGCAGCAGGCGGCAGACCCACAGAGCTCATCAGTTCGCGAAGACGGGTCTTGGTGGCCTGCTTGTCTTTCGTCAGACCGTGCGCCTTCATGCCCTCCAAGAGCAGGGACTCGACTGTCTGTCGCGGGTCGAGACTCGACAGCGGATCCTGGAACACCATCTGGAAGCGGCGTCGCGCCTTGCGCAGGTCCTCTCCCTTCAGCGAGGCGATGTCGACCCCGTCGAAGACGACCTCACCGTCGGTGGGGGTCTCCAGGTTGAGGATCGCCTTGCCCAGCGTCGACTTGCCGCAGCCGGATTCGCCGACGAGTCCGTACGTCTCACCGCGGTTGATGGTCAGATCCACTCCGTCGACGGCGTAGACGTACCCCACGGTGCGATCCACGATCAGTCCGCTCTTGATCGGGAAGTGCACCTTGACACCCGACACCTGGAGCAGGGTCTCCGTCATCGTGCTCCCTCCTTGACGTTTGCCTCCGTCGCGCCCGAGAGGGGGTTGAAGCACTGGAAGCCTGTTCGGTCGTCGCCGTCCCACTGGGGTGTCTGCTCCCGGCAGATCTCGGTCGCGCTGGAGCACCGCGGAGCGAATGCGCATGCCGATGTCCAGGGCAGGTTGTCGCTGACCGACCCCGGGATCGGGTGCAGCGACTCGCCACGTGGTGCGTCCAACCGTGGGATGGAGGCGAGCAGACCTCCGGTGTACGGGTGGCGTGGCTCGCGGAAGAGGTCGTGGCGATCCCCTCGTTCGACGATGCGGCCCGCGTACAACACGTTGACCTGGTCGCACAGACCCGCCACCACTCCCAGGTCGTGGGTGATCATCACGAGTGCGGTGCCGGTGTCGATCACGAGTTCCTTCAGCAGGGCCAGGATCTGCGCCTGAATGGTGACGTCGAGGGCTGTGGTCGGCTCGTCGGCGATCAGCAGCCGCGGGGCACAGGCAAGCGCCATCGCGATCAGCGCTCGCTGCCGCATGCCGCCGCTGAGCTGGTGGGGGTAGTTCTTCAAACGCGCGCGGGGGTCCGGGATCCCGACTCGGTTGAGGAGATGCTCGGCTTCGGGCATCGCCTCCTTGCGAGACAGGCCGCGGTGGCGTTCCATCACCTCGGTGACCTGGACGCCGATGGGTACGACCGGGTTCAACGACGACAGCGGGTCCTGGAAGATCATCGCGATGTCCTGGCCGCGACGATCACGCAACTCCCGATCCGAGAGCGAGAGCAGGTCGGTGCCCTCGAAGAGGGCCTGACCGGTCACGGTGTTGCCACGCTTGGGCAGCAGACCCATGATCGCCAGGGACGTGACGGACTTGCCGCAACCGGACTCGCCCACCAGCCCGACCGTCTGCCCGGGTTCGACGTCGAAGGACACTCCGTCGACGGCCGTGAACTCGTCGCCGCGCAGACCCTTGAAACTGACCCGCAGATCGCGCACGGACAACAGGGCGCGAGAGTCACTCGTACGTGAACCGCTGGTCGTCATCGTTTCGGTCACGTCGTCACCTCCGAGACTTCGGATCGAGGGCTTCACGCAGCGATTCGCCCATCAGTGTGAAGCCGAGAGCGACCACGATGATGCAGGCTGCGGGATAGAACGCCAGGTGCGGCGCCTCCGCGATAAAGGGCTGGGCCTTG
Source organism: Nocardioides sp. (assembly GCA_037045645.1). Taxonomy (NCBI): domain Bacteria; kingdom Bacillati; phylum Actinomycetota; class Actinomycetes; order Propionibacteriales; family Nocardioidaceae; genus Nocardioides; species Nocardioides sp. The sequence goes on along the minus strand of JBAOIH010000001.1, from coordinate 1,526,694 downwards.
CCCAACATCTGGCCCCATTCGGGAGAACGGTCGTCAGGGTTGCCCAGCCCCAAGAATGAGAGCGCCGCAGCATCGATAATGGAGTACGCCAGCACCAGCGTCGCCTGCACGATGACAGGGCCCATCGCGTTGGGGAGCATGTGCCTGAACACGATTGCCGTCTGACGTACGCCCAACGCGCGCGCCGCGAGCACGTGATCGCTGGCGCGCTGTTGCAGCATCGACCCGCGCAGCAGTCGCGCGAAGATCGGCACTTGGACGACCGCGATCGCGATGATGACGGTCCATTGGCTTGGTCGCGTGGCCATGGCCGCGATCGAGAAGGCCAGCAACAGTGACGGGATCGACAACAACACGTCCACGAAACGCATCACTACCGAGTCCACCCAGCCACCGAAGGCGCCCGCCAGCGTGCCCAGGGAGACGCCTCCGATCAAGCCGAAGATCGTGGCGAAGACGCCGACGATGAGCGTCTGTTGGCTGCCCACAAGCAGTCGTGAGAGCAGATCGCGTCCCCGGTCATCGGCACCCAGCAGATGACCGGCTTCGGGACCCGGCACCGGGTTGGTTTGCGGACGCACCTTGTCCAGCAACGGCCGGGCCGCCGGATCCCAAGGCGCCAACCACGGCGAGAGGATGGCCAGCACGACGAAGGCGATCGTGATGGCCAGGCCCAGCAGGAACACCGGGTTGCGGCGCAGCCGCAGCCAGGCCGTCGCGAACAGGGAGACGCCCGGCTCATCGCCCACGGAGGCGGCGGCGAGGGCGTCGATCCGGTCGCGCCGAATTTGTCCGTACGAACGGCGCCCCGGCGCCTGCTCGCCTTCACTTGACTGCGCACGCTGCTCGTTCTTGTGGTCGCTCGTCTCGGAGTCATTCATGGGCGCTCACCTCGTCCTGACGCGCGGATCGATGATGGCGTACGCAATGTCGACCAGCAGGTTCACCACGACGTAGATCATCGCGGCCATCATGATCAACACTTGCAACACTGCGTAGTCCTTGTCTCGGAAGGCTGTCGCCAACGCGTCCCCGACTCCTCGATAGGAGAAGACGATCTCGGTCAGCACCGCGCCCGAGAGCAGGCCACCGACCTGGAGACCGATGGTGGTGACGACCGGGAGCATCGCGTTGCGCAGGATGTGTCGGCCCCGGATCACCCGGTTCTTGAGGCCCTTGGCCTCGGCGGTGCGTACGTAGTCCTCGTCGAGCACCTCCAGCACCGAGCCGCGAGTGATCCGGAAGATCACCGCGAACGGGATAGTGGCCAGCGCCACCCCGGGGAGCAGCACGTGCAAGAAGGCGTCCCACGCGGCATCCCACTCCTGAGTGAGGATCCCGTCGAGGATGAAGAAGCCGGTGACGCGGGTCGCGTCGATGCCGGTCGACTGGCGTCCCGACACGGGGAGCAGATGCCATTGCACCGCGAAGAAGTACTTGAGCAGGAAGGCCGTGAAGAAGACCGGGACCGCGACGCCGACCAGGGAACTGATCACCCCGGCCGTGTCGAAGAACGACCCTCGTCGCTTCGCGGTGAAGTAGCCCAACGGGATGCCGACGGCGATCGCAATGAACAGCGCGACGGCGGAGAGTTCGATGGTCGCCGGCAGGCGCATCAAGAAGATGTCCATCGCGTCCCGGCCCGGAAGCACCTTGGTGGAGACACCGAAGTCGCCTTGGAGTGCGCGCATCAGGAAGCGCCAGTACTGCACCGGAATCGGCTGGTCGAGACCGAGCGCCTCTTCTAAGGCCCGGCGCGTCTCAGGTGTCTGCCGTTCGCCGAGGATGGCAGACACGGGTCCGCCCGGAAGCGCGCGCAGCCAGGCAAAGAGCATGATCGACAAGATGAAGACCACGCCCACCATCTGGATCAGACGGCGCACGATGAAGCGCAACAACGGGACCTCCCAAAGGTGGTCGGGTGGACTGGTGGGCGAGAGGGTCGAGCCCCGCCGGCGGTCGAGCTGAAGTCGAGTCCTCGGATAGCGGTCGAGGCCCCGGCCAGGCAGTACGCCCGACCGGGGCCTCGACCCAGACTCACTTCCCGCCGACCGAGACCCCGGCGAATTCCTCCGCGGTCAGGGGGCTGGGCACGACACCCTCGACGTTGGGTCCGACGACCAGTGCCGGCGGCGAGTGGCTGATCGGCAGACCGGGCAGGTACGTGCTCATCAGCTCCTGGTTGACCTGCTCGAACGCGGCAGTGCGCTCACCCTCGTCGACCACGGCGTCCGCGGCCTTGAGGCTCTTGGCCAACTTGTCACCCCACGGCATCACGTCGGTGCCGAACTCGTTGTCGGCGGTGTTGCCGAAGAAGGTGCCGATGAAGTTGTAGGCCGAGTCGTAGTCACCGGTCCAGCCGAGCAGGTACGCGTCGTACTTGCCGGCCGTGACGTTGTCGAGGTAGCCACCGTTCCAGGCCGCCGTGACCGGCTTGACCTTGATGCCGACCGCTTCGAGGTTCGTACGCAGCGCCTCATAGATCTTCTGCGGATCCGGCATGTAGGGACGCGAGACCTCGGTCGGGTACGCGAACTTCAAGGTCATGCCCTCGGCGCCGGCCTCCTTGAGCAGTTGCTTGGCCTTGTCGGGGTCGTAGGCGTACGGCTCGATGGAGGAGTCGTACCCGCTGACGGTGTCGGGCATGAACTGCGTCGCGACGGCTGCGCCCTCGGGCAACTGGGTCTGGACGAGCTGCTCACGATCGAGCGCGTGGTAGAGCGCCTGCCGGACCTTGAGGTCCTTGAGCGTCTCGTTGGCCTTCGGTTGTAGGCCCATGTAGAGGATGTTGAACGGGTCACGGATAGCCACCGTGTTGCCGGCGTCCTCCAGAGCAGCCCAGTCGACCGGGTTGGGCAGGTCGTACCCGTCGATGCTGCCGGCCTCGAGTTCCTGACGCCGGGTGCTCTCGTCGGGGATCACCTTGAAGACGAGCTCGTCGACCTTGGCCTGGTCATCCCAGTAGTCGTCGTTCTTCTCCAGCGTGATCGTGCCGTTGGCCTCGTCGTACTCGCCGAACTTGAACGGTCCGGTGCCGACCGGTGCATTGGCGTACGCCGGGAAGGTGAAGCCGTCACCCTCGGTCTTGATGCCGTTGGCGTCGCCCTCTTCCAAGGCAGTCGGCGACTGCATCGACAGGGAGTCGAGCGAGAGCATCGTCGGGAAGCCGGACGTCGGGCCGCTGATCGAGATCACGGCTTCGTAGTCGCCGGTGGCCTCGCAACCCTGGTAGAGCGAGTCGTCGGGCGCGTCGGAGAACGCCCCCATGACGTAACCCCAGTACTCGCCGGCCGTCCGACCGGCCTTGTTCTGGTCGAACATGCGCTCGAAGTTGGTGCACACGGCTTCGGCGTTGAAGTCGGTGCCGTCGTGGAACTTGACGCCTTCGCGCAACGTGAAGGTCCACTCGGTGCCGTCGTCGTTAGGGGTCCACTCCGTGGCCAATTCAGGCTCGATCTCGGCGCTGCCGGCCTTGATGCCGACCAGGCCCTCGAACATCTGGCGGGTGACCCGGAAGGTCTCACCGTCAGTGGCGTAGAAGGGGTCGAACATCTCCGGAGCACCTGCTGCCCCGAAGGTGAAGGTGCTGCCGTCACCGCCACTGTCGCCTTCGCTCCGGTCGCTCTCTGCGCAGCCCGCCAGGGCAGCGCCGGCGATGAGGCCGAGCGTGGCCAGCCGGGCGCTTCGAGATCTGAATCGTGATCGCACGTGGTTACCTCATTGTTTCCGAGTCGGGATGCAACTGGTCTAGACGTCGCACTCACCGCAACCTAGCCCCTCGGGTGATCCGCGTCACGCACTGTCAAACGGCGTTACCGAATCGTGGCCCTGCCCTGAACGCGAGCCGGTGGTTGAGGAGGCCACGCAGCCAGGTGCCGGTGGTTGAGGAGGCCGCGCAGCGGCCGTCTCGAAACCACGCTGCTCTCCGGTGGTTGAGGAGGCCGCGCAGCGGCCGTCTCGAAACCACGCCTAGCCGAGCCGCCCCAACTCATCGGCCGTCACACCCACCAAGGAATCCCGGAACACCCGGCGCTCCCCCGGCAGAATCGGCACGTGGTTGGGCACGCACAGCACCAAGCAGCCAGCCTCCTCGGCCGACTTGGCGCCGGTGTTGGAGTCCTCGATGGCTACGCAGTCGGCCGTACGGATGCCCAATTCCTCGGCCGCCTTGAGGTAAGGCTCCGGGTGCGGTTTGCCGAACTCGACGCGGTCGCCGGTGACGATCACCTCGAAGGTGCCCTCGGGCAACTGCTCCAGGATCGGCTCCACGAACCGCTGGTACGACATCGTCACGAGCGCGCAGCGCACGTTGTCCGAGCGCAGGTCTTCGAGGAGTTCACGCGCGCCCGGGCGCCACGGGATCTCCTGGCGTACGCGCTCCACGACCCCGTCGAGCAACAGATCGACGATCTCGGCCGGGGTCAGGTCAAGGTCCATCTGGGTCTTCATGTACGCGCCCGAGTCGAGCAGGTCCCAGCCGACCATCGTCAACGCCTGCTCCTGGCTCCACGTGGCGCCGAAGCGCTCGGCGAGCTCGTACTCGGTCTCGATCCAATAGGGCTCGGTGTCGACCAAGGTGCCGTCCATGTCCCACAGGACCGCTTCGGGGAAAGTCACGCGGACAATCCTCCCAGTGGGCACTTGGAGGCGCGAAATCTAATGAAACGTGTCGCCAACTGCCCACTCGTCGAGGGCTTGCACCTGGCTGCCCAGGGCCTGCTTCGGCATTGTGCGGTCCCGCCCTAGATTTCACAGCGGGCAGGGAATTCGCCTTCATGTGCCAGTTCACGACGCGTGCGTGAACTCGACCGGCTTGCCGGTCGAGCGGGCGTACGCGATCTCGCGACTGGTGGATTCGCCGATATAGCCACCCGGATTCACCACCAGCACTCGATCGGCCAGATCGATCTTGCGCAGGTGCAAGGAATCCAACGCCGCCTTCTGCTCGTCGGTGACCGACTCCCCGGCCGCATGCACGAAGACACCCGGAGCGAGCACGATCACTCCCGCGAAGGTGAGCGCACGGTTGGCCTCGGCCATCTCGGTCGCAAACCGGGTCGAGCCGCAGATGCACACGATCTCGGGTCGCTCGGCCAAGAACATGGCCCGCACAGGAGCTGTGCAGATGGTGCCCTTGGGCGAAGAACGCGTTCAGTTCGAGATCACCGCGATCTTCCAATTGGCGCTGGCCGAGATCCATGGCATGGATCTGGACCAGGACCAATCCAAGGCGTTGGTCTACGGCCTGTCGAACGAGCGCGTGAGCCAGGAGCAGATTTCAAAGATGGCCAGCGACGTGGCTGAGGCCGATCACGCGCCCACCGAGCTCGGCGCGCAGTTTGTGGCTGGTAAAGAAGACTGGTCGCATTGGGCAGAGACGCTGGCATCTCAGTTGCCGGGAAGCAAGGCGACGGACTTGGTAGGTGTAGTTCAGAGGGGCCAGTTCGATCAGATGCGCGGAGGACTTTCCAAGACCCAGCAGTCCGCCGTGCAATACGGCGTCGGTGCCGAAGCAGGTGGGATGACCCGGTTCGTCTCGGCAGAGAAGTGGTCGCCGCATCGCGCGTGGCGTTCGCCGAAGCGCCTGACGACTTTCCCGCGAATCTGTCCCTCGAAGGCGGTCCCGTGCTGAATGACGTGGAGCCGAATCGAGCCGCTGCCGCGTTGGATGCGGCGGCCACCTCGACGGCTGCATGGTTGGCATTGGCTGCGGACAAGACCACGCGGGTCTTTCGCAGCGTGGACCTCGATGGCGACGGCATCCCGGACGAACCGCAGGCTCTCACTGCTATGAAGAGTGCGGGAAGTGCCATCGTGGGCGCCGGGTCGTCCGCGACCCGAGCCTTCCGCCGGGTTGACCGTGACGGCGATGGAATCGCCGACGAACCGGCTGCCCTGTCAGCGCTGCGTGGCCTGTCCACTGCGGCCCGCAACCGTCGGACCCAGTCGACGAACGACTCGACGGAGGCCTCCGTCGACAGCACGTCGGATTCGGACGTCACCCCTCCCTCGTGATCGGGGTGGGCAAGCCTCACGCAGGATCGGTGAACTCGACCGGCTTGCCGGTCGAGCGGGCGTACGCGATCTCGCGACTGGTGGATTCGCCGACGTAGCCACCCGGGTTCACGACCAGCACCCGATCAGCGAGGTCGATCTTGCGTAGATGAAGCACGTCCAACGCGGCTTTCTGCTCTTCGGTGACCGTCAGCGAAGGATCCGCGTGCGCGAAGACTCCAGGCGCCAGCACGATCACACCGTCGAAGGTGAGCGCCTGATTGGCCTCGGCCATCTCGCGGGCAAACCGGGTCGAGCCGCAGATGCACACGATCTCGGGGCGCTCGGGCACGCGATCAGTCCTCCGGCTCGTACGCCAGGTTGCTGCTCAACCACCGCTCGGCTTCGCGCAGTGTCCAGCCCTTGCGCGATGCGTACTCCTCCACCTGGTCGCGACCCAGGCGACCCACGACGAAGTATTGGCTCTCGGGGTGAGAGAAATAGAAGCCCGAGACGGCAGCACCCGGCCACATCGCCATCGAGTCGGTGAGTTCGATGCCGGTGTTGGCGGTGACGTCCAGCAACGACCAGAGCGTCTTCTTCTCGGTGTGCTCGGGACAGGCGGGGTAGCCCGGTGCGGGCCGGATGCCCTGATAACGCTCGGCAATCAGATCATCGTTGGACAACGAGTCTTCGGACGGCACGAACCCCCAGAACTCCGTGCGTACGCGCTGGTGCAGCCGCTCCGCGAACGCCTCGGCCAGACGGTCTGCCAGCGACTCCAGCAGGATCGCCGAGTAGTCGTCCAACTCCTCCTTGAACGCCATGATCCGCTCCTGCGCGCCGAGGCCCGCGGTGACGGCGAAGGCGCCGATGTGGTCGGCGAGGCCGGTCGACGACGGTGCGACGTAGTCGGAGAGTGCCTTGTTGGGGATGCCTTCGCGGTGCAGGCCCTGTTGGCGTAGGTGGTGCAGGGTGGTCAGCACCTCCGAGCGTTCCTCAGACGCGTACACGAGCACGTCGTCGCCGACCGCGTTGGCCGGGAAGAACCCGATGACGCCATTCGCTGTCAGCCACTTCTCCGCGATCACACGGTCGAGCATCTCCTGGGCGTCATCGAAGAGCTTGCGCGCCGCCTCGCCCGTGGTGGGGTTGTTCAGGATGTCGGGGAACTTGCCCTTCATCTCCCAGGCGTTGAAGAACGGCTGCCAGTCGATGAACTCGCGCAACTCGGCAAGGTCGTAGTCCGAGAGCACTGTGACGCCCGGGTTTGCGGGCGCCGGGGGTTCGTACGAGGACCAGTCGAGGGCCGGGGCGTTCGCCCGCGCATCCGCCAGCGACACCATCGGTCGGTCGTGCTTGGCCGCGTGGCGCTTGCGCAATGCGTCGAAGTCGTCCTTGACCGTCGCCATCAGCGCCTCGCGCTGCGTGGGATTCAACAGCTGCGACACGACAGGTACGGAGCGCGACGCGTCCTTGACCCACACGACCGGGCCGTCGTACTTCGGATCGATCTTCACCGCAGTATGCGCGCGTGAGGTCGTGGCCCCGCCGATGAGCAACGGCAGCGACACGCCCTGGCGCTGCATCTCGGACGCGAAATGCACCATCTCGTCCAACGACGGCGTGATCAGCCCGGAGAGTCCGATGATGTCCGCGTCGTGCTCGACGGCCGCGTCCAGGATCTTCTGCGCCGGAACCATCACCCCGAGGTCGATCACTTCGTAGTTGTTGCACTGCAAGACCACGCCCACGATGTTCTTGCCGATGTCGTGTACGTCGCCCTTCACGGTCGCCGTGACGATGGTCCCGTTGGTGTCCTTGGCTGCGGCGAGCTCGGGGTTGTTGGCCTTCTCCTCCTCGATGAAGGGGATCAGGTACGCCACCGCCTTCTTCATCACGCGCGCGCTCTTGACGACCTGCGGCAGGAACATCTTGCCCGCACCGAAGAGGTCGCCCACGACACCCATGCCGTCCATCAACGGACCCTCGATCACCTCCAAGGGGCGTCGGCCGGCCTCGAAGAGTTCGGCGCGAAGGATCTCGGTGTCGGCCTCGATGTGCTGATCCAGACCCTTCACCAGGGAGTGCGTGATGCGTTCGCGGATCGGCAGCGAGCGCCACTCGTCCTCGGCTTCGTCCTCGGCATCGGCTGCCTTGTTGAAGCTCGACGCGATCTCCAGCAGCCGCTCCCCCGCGTCGGGACGGCGGTTGAGGACGACGTCCTCGATCCGTTCGCGCAACTCGGGGTCGACCTGGTCGTAGACCACCAGGGCGCCTGCGTTGACGATGCCCATGTCGAGGCCCGCCTCGATGGCGTGGAACAGGAAGACTGCGTGGATCGCCTCACGCACGGGGTTGTTTCCTCGGAAGGAGAACGACACGTTGGAGATGCCGCCGCTCACCAGGGCGCCGGGGAGGTTCTGCTTGATCCAGCGGGTGGCCTCGATGAAGTCGCGACCGTACGCCGCGTGCTCCTCAATGCCTGTCGCGATGGCGAAGACATTGGGGTCGAAGATGATGTCCTCGGCTGGGAAACCCACCTCGTCGACCAGGATCCGATAGGCCCGTTCGCAGATCGCCTTACGACGTTCGAGGTTGTCGGCCTGCCCCTCCTCATCGAAGGCCATCACGACTGCCGCCGCGCCGTACTTGCGTACGAGCCGCGCCTGCTCGCGGAACTTCTCCTCTCCCTCTTTCATCGAGATCGAGTTGACGATCGCCTTGCCCTGCACGTTGCGCAGGCCGGCCTCGATCACGTCCCACTTCGACGAGTCGACCATGATCGGCACTCGCGAGATGTCGGGCTCCGAGGCGATCAGCTTGGTGAAGCGGTCCATCGCCGCGACGCCGTCGATCATGCCCTCGTCCATGTTGACGTCGATGACCTGCGCCCCGGCCTCGACCTGCTGCGCGGCGACGGTGAGTGCCGTGTCGTAGTCGTTGTCCTTGATCAACCGACGAAAACGGGCCGACCCGGTGATGTTCGTGCGCTCACCGACATTGACGAACAGGCTGTCCTCGGTGATGTTGAATGGCTCCAGGCCCGACAGGTGCATGCCGGGGCGATGTGCGGCCGCCGGTCGCGAGGATGTGTCCGCGACAGCCTCGGCCAGCACCCGGATGTGGTCGTACGTCGTGCCACAGCAGCCGCCGATCAGATTGACCAGGCCGCTCGTGGCGAACTCCGAGACCTGTTCGGCGAAGACCTCCGGGCTGTCGTCGTACTCCCCGAACTCGTTGGGCAGGCCGTTGTTGGGATAGCTCGACACGTGGGTGTCCGCGAGTCCGCTGAGTTCGGCCAGGTAGGGCCGCATCTCGGCGGCGCCGAGCGCACAGTTGAGTCCGATCGCCAGCGGTTTGGCGTGGCGTACGGAGTTCCAGAACGCCTCGACTACCTGGCCGCTCAACGTACGTCCCGACGCGTCGGTGATCGTGCCGGAGATGATCACCGGCCACCGGCGCCCGCGCTCTTCGAAGAGCGTCTCGAGAGCGAAGATCGCCGCCTTGGCGTTGAGGGTGTCGAAGATCGTCTCGACCAAGAGGATGTCGACTCCGCCATCAACCAGGCCGTTGGCCTGTTCGAGATAGGCGTCGACGAGTTCCTCGAACGAGGTGTTGCGCGCGCCGGGGTCATTCACGTCGGGACTGATCGACGCGGTGCGGTTGGTGGGGCCGAGCCCACCAGCGACGAAGCGTGGCCGCTCCTGGGTCGACACCCGATCGGCCGCGTCGCGCGCGAGCCTGGCAGCCGCCACGTTGAGCTCGTACGCCACGTCCTCAAGGCCATAGTCGGCCTGGGAGATGCGCTGGGCGTTGAACGTGTTGGTCGTGATGATGTCGGCGCCGGCTTCGAGGTAGCCCTCGTGGATCTCGCGGATCACGTCAGGTCGCGAAACGCTTAGAGCGTCGGCGTTGCCTCGCAGGTCGCGGGTCCAGTCGGCCCACTTCTCGCCGCGGTAGTCGGCCTCCTCCAGCCCGTACGTCTGGATCATCGTTCCCATCGCTCCGTCGAGGACGAGAACCCTGTCGTTGAGGATCGCGGTCAGGCTTTCACTGGCGTCATCTCTCAGGTCAGGCACTGCCGCATGGTCGCATCCCGCGCCGCTGAACCCGAATCGCGACCGAGCACTGGACGGCACTGATTAGGCTGACGCAGTGATCGAGATCGATGAAGTGGGTGAACTCGTCAATCCGGTGGTGATCGCCGCTTTCGAAGGCTGGAACGACGCCGCCGACGCCGCATCGGGCGTCGTACATCATCTGATCAGAGCCTGGAACGCCAAGATCATCGGGGCGGTCGACCCCGAGGACTTCTATGACTTCCAGGTGAATCGTCCGCTGGTCGGCACCGATAGTCGGGGCCACCGAGGGATCACCTGGCCGACCACACATATCGCGATCGCGTCGCCGCCAGAGCTGGACCGCGACATCATCTTGGTCCGCGGCATCGAACCGAATCTGCGGTGGCGCCAGTTCTGCGCGGAGTTGTTGGCCGCGTGCGATGGCCTCGGCGCGGAGTTGTTCGTGACACTGGGCGCGCTTCTGGCCGACACGCCCCACACCCGCCCCATCCCGGTGCACGGCAACGCGACCGAACTCGACCTCATCGATCGGTTGCGAGTCGAGCCGTCGACGTACGAGGGGCCGACCGGGATCGTCGGCGTGCTGCAGGACGCGTGCGTCAAACTCGACATCCCCTCGGCGTCCTACTGGGCCGCGGTTCCGCATTATGTGGCTCAACCGCCGTGCCCCAAGGCCACGCTGGCACTGCTGGGGGCGCTGGAAGAGTTATTGGAGGCGTCGCTGCCTTTGGGCGACCTGGCCGATGCCGCGCGAGCCTGGGAGGAGGGCGTCGACGAACTCGCCGAGGAGGACGAGGACATCGCCGACTACGTCCGTGCCCTGGAGGAGACCCGCGACACCACCGATCTTCCGGAGGCGAGCGGTGAGGCGATCGCCCGGGAGTTCGAGCAGTATCTCAAGCGCGGCGGGAACGAAGACTAGAGCGCCAGACCCAGCGCTGCGTCGAGGAGCGTACGCACGGTAGCCGCGGCGTCGGGGTCGGTGTGATCGGCGAGGTGGTCCTCCCCGAGGGTGGCGTCGACCCATCCACCGACGAGTGCCAGCGCACGGGGTGCGTCGAGATCTTCGGCGAGGGCGGCCAGGACGCCCTCCACGACGGGCGCCGCGGGGGCTCCCGCTCCTAATGCCAACGCACGACGCCACCGATCCAGCGTGTCGACCGCATCCCAGAGCTGGTCGTCGGTCCACTCCCAATCACCGCGGTAGTGGTGGCGCAGCAGCACCAATCGGATCGCCATCGGGTCGACATCGCTGTTGCGAAGCGCGGAGACGAAGACGAGGTTGCCCTTGGACTTCGACATCTTCTCGCCGTCGTAGGCGACCATCCCCGCGTGCACGTACGCCTTAGCGAAGGGGTCATCACCCGCGACGTGTGAGTGCGACGCTGACATCTCGTGGTGCGGGAAGACCAGGTCCGAACCGCCACCCTGGACGTCGAATCCACCGCCGAGATGCTGCAGCGCGATCGCGGTGCACTCGATATGCCATCCCGGGCGCCCCGGGCCCCACGGACTGGGCCACGACGGCTCGCCCGGACGTTCGGCGCGCCAGAGTACGCAGTCGAGTGGATCGCGTTTGCCCTCGCGTTCGGGGTCGCCACCGCGCTCGCCATAGATGTCGAGCATCTGCTCGCGCGTCCAACCCGACTCCTGCCCGAAGCGCGGGTCTTTGCCGACCTCGAAGTAGAGGTCGTCCGCCACGCGATAGGTGGCCCCTCGCGCTTCGAGATCCTTGATCAACTCGTGCACGAGTTCGATCGACTCCACGGCCCCGATGTAGTGCGCGGGCGGAATCACGCGCAGCGCCGTCATGTCGTCGCGGAAGAGTTGGGTCTCGCGTAGGGCCAACTCCCGCCAGTCGATGTTGATCTTGTCGGCACGTTCGAGCAGGGGGTCGTCGACGTCGGTGACGTTCTGGACGTACGTCACCTCGTGCCCGGCGCTGCGCCAGGCACGGTTGAGTAGGTCGAACCCGACGTACGTCGCCGCATGCCCCATGTGAGTCGCGTCGTACGGCGTGATCCCGCAGACATAGAAGCGGGCCACGCCCGCGGGGTCGGTCTGGACCAGGCGTCCGGTGGCCGTGTCGTGCACTCGTACGGCAGGGCCGCGGACATCGAACTGGGGGACGTCAGGTGCCGGCCACGCATGCATGCGGCGAACTCTAGTCACCGAGTCCCCGTGGTTTCGAGACGCCCGCACTGCCGGTGGTTGAGGAGGGCGCAGCCCGTCTCGAAACCACAACCCACACGCAGACCCGCACTGTCGGTGGTTGAGGAGGGCGCAGCCCGTCTCGAAACCGCCACCCACACGCAGACCCGCACTGTCGGTGGTTGAGGAGGGCGCAGCCCGTCTCGAAACCACCACCCACTCGGGAACCGCGTCGGGGTCAGAACGGCGGCCAGGGGATCACGGGCCACTCCGCGCCCGGCTCGGGGAACCTCGCGTCGCGCAGCACCCGCTCGCAGCGACGTACGAGTTGCGCAATCTCGCGCTGAGTCACCAGAGACGCCAATGCCTCACCGAGCGCCCCCGGCACTGCTACGCGTAGGCGTTCGACCCCCTCCAGCTCATCCTCGGTGAGTGGCTCGCCTGCCCAGCCCCACAGGACCGTACGCAGCTTGTGCTCGACGTGGAAGGTCACGCCATGGTCGACTCCGAACCGGTGGCCGTCGCCCATCGGCAGCACGTGTCCACCCTTGCGGTCGGCGTTGTTGACCAACAGGTCGAAGACCGCCATCCGCCGCAGCGCCTCGGTGTCCTCGTGGATCAGGGTGACTGGGCGGTCGTGGCCATCGAGGCCGTCGAAGACTTCGAGCCAGCCCTGCGGCGCCTGACCTGCCGACACGAGGTCGACCGGATTCTGGTCCGGGTCGGGCTCCTGCCAGCGTTGCAGCATCCCCGCACCGTGCGGGCCGTCCCCGAGCCAGGTCTGCGGCACCACGTCCCACCCGGTCGTGGCCGAGACCAGGAAGGAGGCGACCTCACGACCAGCGAGGGTGCCGTCGGGGAAGTCCCACAGCGGGCGCTCCCCCGCGATCGGCTTGTAGACCACTCTGGTCCCGTTCAGGTCGCCGAAGAAGGTGGCGTTGGACGCTGGCAGCACCCGCCCGTGCAGGACCAGCTCCCCGGTTGGGATCTTCACGGATCGCGGCGTCGAAAGCCGTTGGCGCGGACGCAGAGGTGACCCTCGGGGTCGATCGGCCCTCCGCAGAACGGACAACTCGGGCGACCCGCCTCCACGACGAGTTCGGCTCGCTGCACGAAAGCGCGGGCCTGGCCGGGAGCCAGTCTGACCAGAAAGATCTCGTCGGGTTCGGGCTCCGCGAGGTCATCGCCGACTTGATCGGGTGCCACGACGGCCGCCTCGGTGAAGGGAAAGACCTCGACGACCACCTGGGCACGCTCGGGATCCCAGGAGAGCGTCATCGTGCCGCCCCGGAACTCCTCCTCGATCGGCTGGTCCAACGGCTCGGCGTCCTGCAGTCCGACCGGCGCGACTGCCGGGATCAAGGTGCTGACTCCCTGGGCGTTCATCAACTCGTCGAGCAGTTCGTCCATCCGCTCGGCCAGGGCCGCCACCTGCTGCTTCTCCAGGGCGACCGACACCAATCGGGCCCCACTGCGTGCCTGGAGGAAGAACGTACGGTCACCGGGTTCCCCGACCGTGCCGGCAACGAACCGTTCCGGCGGGTCGAACTCGTGGATCACAGGCATAGTCACAACCTAATCGGCGTTCCCAGGGCCTGCGCCACCCCCGACGGCCGCGTCGGACGTACGTCGCCTCTTGCGCTTGGGTGGTCGCAGCCAGCCGAGGTCACCTGCCGTGCTGTTGATCGCGAGCACCCTGGGCCGGGAGTCGTGATAACTGACGATCGAGATCGAGGCCGGGTCGACGTGCAGCCGCTGGAAGAGGTCGAGGTGCATTCCTAGTGCATCCGCCAGGATCGACTTGATGACGTCGCCGTGACTCACCGCCGCCCAGGTCGCCTCGGGTGGCAGCTCAGCGTCTCGCATGCGTACCGCTGTCACCGCGCGATCCTGCATCGCGCGCATCGACTCACCTCCCGGAAAGACCGCTGCAGACGGGTGGTCTTGCACCACGCGCCACAACTTCTCCTTCACCAGGGACTTCAGCGGCTGACCAGCCCAGTCGCCGTAGTCACATTCGTTCAGAGCCCGATCGATCACCGTGCTTGGTTGCGGGCTCTGGGCGGCGGCGATCGCTTTGGCCGTCTGGCGACAGCGTTCGAGTGGGCTGGTCACCAGTGCCGCCAGTGGCACGTCGCGCAGTCGCTTGCCGGCCGCCGAGGCTTGTTCGCGTCCGAGATCGTCGAGCGCCACGCCACGCGTACGGCCCGCGAGCAGTCCACTCGTATTGGCCGTGGTCCGTCCATGGCGCACCAAGATCACCGTTGCCATGGTCGCGAGCCTAGGGGGTCTAGTCTCGGCCGCGTGATCGTGGACAGTGCCGTCTACCGCAACGGACGTCGGGTGGAAAGTGCCCTGGAGCGTACGGATCTCGCCTCGTTGCGGGCGTCGGCCGGTCCGGGTGACTTCTGCTGGGTGGGAGTGCACACGCCGACGGCCGCCGAGCTCGAGCAACTGCAGGCGACGTTCGATCTGCACTCTCTCGCCGTCGAGGACGTCGCGCACGCCCACCAGCGCCCCCGGCTCGATCGTTATGGCGAGCACCTGTTCCTGGTCTTGAAGACGCTTTGGTACGTCGAGGCCGAGGACGCTGTCGAGACCGGAGAGATCAACGTCTTCGTCGGCCCGGACTTCGTGATCACGGTGCGCCACGGAGAGGGCGCTGCGCTCGCCACCACTCGCAGAGCGCTGGAGGGCCGCGAGCAGGTGCTTTCACACGGCCCCAGTGCAGTCGTCTACGCCGTCTGCGACGAGGTCGTCGATCAGTACGAAGCGGTGGCATCGGCCGTCGAGGCCGACGTGGACGAGGTCGAGACGTCGGTCTTCAGCGAGGCCGTCACCTACGACAGCGCCCGGATCTACGTCCTCAAACGCGAACTAGCCGAGATGCGGCGTGCGGTGCTGCCGCTGCGCGATCCCATCCACTGTTTTGCGGCCGGGTCGGTCTCGGGGATTCACTCGGATGCGGCGCCCTACTTCCGCGACGTCAGCGACCACCTGGCTCGGGTCGCGGAGCAGATCGACTCGCTCGACGACCTGCTGTCGACGGCGTTCAACGCGCACATCGCACAGATCTCGATGCGTCAGAACGACGACATGCGCAAGATCTCGGCCGGAGCAGGCCTCGTGCTCGTCCCGACCCTGATCGCCGGGATCTATGGCATGAACTTTCATTTGACGCCTTCCCCGAACAGCGTGTTTGGGTTCTGGTTCGCCCTCACACTTATGGCCCTGTCGGTGATCGGCCTGTTTTGGTACTTCCGGAAGTCGGGGTGGCTGTGAGCCTCAGGCCGTGAGGACACCCGCGGCCAACAGTCCCAGCGTCAGCGCGCCGAGCGCGACGCGGTAGAGCACGAACGGGCGGTACGAGTTCGTCGAGACGTAGCGCAGCAGCCAGGCGATGGCGGCGTACCCGACGAGGAACGAGACGATTGTGGCGACGATCGTGGGCGTCCAGCCGTACTCGTTCGCGCCGTGCGGGATCTCCTTGAGCTCGAAGAGTCCGGCCCCGATCACGGCCGGGATCGCCAGGAGGAACGCGAACCTCGTCGCCGCTTCGCGCTCCAACCCCAGGAAGCGGCCCATCGAGATCGTCGCACCCGAACGCGACACCCCAGGCACCAGCGCCAACGCCTGGGCCGCGCCCATCAGCACCGCATCGCGCAGCCGCAACTGCTTGGCCGTACGTTCGTTGCTCGACGTCGCGTCCGCGATCCCGAGCACGATGCCCATCACGATCAACGTGGTGCCGACGATCCACAGGCTGCGGAAGTCTTTCTCGATGACGTCCTTGAGCACAATCCCGAGCACCACGATCGGCAGTGATCCGATGATCACGTACCAGCCCATCCGCGCGTCCAGATGCCCGCGATACTCGGCGTTGACCAGCGACTTGAGCCACATCGTGGCGATCCGCCAGATGTCGTGGCGGAAGTAGATCAGCACGGCCAACTCGGTGCCGATCTGGATGACGGCGGTGAACGCCGCCCCCGGGTCACCCCAGCCGAACAACTCCGGGTAGATGCGCAGGTGCGCGCTGCTGGAAATGGGCAGAAACTCCGTCAGGCCCTGGATGAGACCCAGAACGACGGCCTTGAGCAGGTCGATCACGCGGGAAGCGTACGCGCCGCTGTTTGTTCGGCCTACACGACCCGCGAGTCGAGGCAGGCACGCCTGGCGTGGTGGATATCGTCGCCGCATGCAGCAGCGTCGGTTGGGTGCCACGGGCCTCTCGATCTCCCGGCTGGGTCTGGGCACGATGACCTGGGGTCGCGAGACCGATGAGCATGAGGCCCGTGAACAGTTGGAGGCTTTCGTCGATGCCGGCGGGACCCTGTTGGACACGGCCGCGGGCTACACCGACGGCGGATCGGAGACGTTGATCGGCCGGCTGTTGGGCGGCGTGGTCTCGCGCGACGAGATCGTGGTGGCGACCAAGGCCGGGATGTTCCGGCGGCCAGGCAAACGCGCCGTCGACACCTCGCGCGGCTACTTGCTGCGCACCCTGGACGCGTCGTTGTCTCGCCTCGGTGTCGAGTACGTGGACCTGTGGCAGGTGCACACCTGGTCTGACGACTCGCCGTTGGAGGAGACGCTCTCCGCGTTGGAGATGGCGGTGACCTCGGGTCGCGCTCGCTATGTGGGGATCTCCAACTACTCCGGCTGGCAGACCGCCCGCGCCGCCACCCTGCAACAGTCACGAACGCCGCTCGCGTCGACGCAGATGGAGTATTCGCTGCTCAATCGGCGTATCGAGAGCGAGGTGTTGCCGGCCTGCGCCGCACTGGGGCTGGGGGTACTCCCCTGGTCGCCGCTGGGACGTGGGGTGCTGACCGGCAAGTACCGCACCGGCACGCCGTCAGACTCGCGCGGCGCATCGTCCTCCTTCTCCAGCTTCGTGAGCGCTTACCTGGACGACCACTCCGGCCGGATCGTGGAAGCGGTCTGTCGCGCGGCGGAAGGTCTGGACTGGGAGCCGCTGCAGGTTGCGCTCGCCTGGGTACGCGACCGTGAGGGCGTCACCGCCCCGATCCTCGGAGCGCGTACGGCTGCCCAACTCACCCCGGCCCTGGCGACCGAGTCACTCGTGCTCCCACCGGAGATCGCCGCCGCGCTCGACGACGTCTCGGCCTAGATCTCGTCGAGGAACCGATCGAAGACCCGCGCACCGAACTCGAGCGCGTCGGTCGGGACCCGCTCGTCCACGCCGTGGAAGAGCGCGGTGAAGTCGAGATCGGCGGGCAACCGCAAGGGCGCGAAGCCGTACGACCGCATGCCCAGCTTGCGGAAGTGCTTGGCGTCGGTGCCACCGCTCATCAAGAAGGGCGCGACCAGCGCGTCGGGATCCTCGGCCAGCAGCGAACGCGTCATCGCGTTCACCAGCGCTCCGTCGTACGGCGTCTCCCAGGGGTCCTGCTTGCTCTCGTACGAGATCTCCACGCCCTCGCCGCACAGCTCAGCCAAGGTCGCATAGAACTCGTCCTCGAAGCCGGGCAGAGAACGCCCGTCGACTCGCGCCTGGGCCTCGCCGGGGATCACATTGGTCTTGTAGCCCGCCTGGAGCATCGTCGGATTGGCAGTGTTGCGCAGGACCGCACCGAGCATCCGGGCCGCGGAACCGAACTCGTCGATCAGCGCCTGCGCGTTGTCAGGTGTCGCCTCGATGCCCGCCAATTCACCGACCGTCCCCAACAGAGTCTCCATCGCAGGCGTGAGTCGCACCGGCCACTCGTACGCCCCGATGCGCGCCACGGCGGCGGCGATCCGAGTGACGGCGTTGTCGTCGTTGATCATCGACCCGTGACCGGCGCGGCCACGAGCGGTGAGCCGCATCCAGGCCATCCCCTTCTCGGCCGCCTCGATCAGGTAGATCCGCTGCCCGCGTACGGTCGTGGAGAAGCCGCCCACCTCGCCCACGCACTCGGTGACACCCTCGAAATGCTCTGCATGCTGCTCGACCAGGACTTGGGCGCCGTGATGGCCACCGGCCTCCTCGTCGGCGGTGAACGCCAACACGACGGGTCGCGTCGGCACCCGTCCGGCTCGTGCCCGAGCGCGTACGACCGACAGCAACATCGCGTCGAAGTCCTTCATGTCGACCGCGCCGCGACCCCACACGTACCCGTCCTTCACCTCGCCGGAGAACGGGTGGACCTGCCAGTCGTCGGCCTGGGCCGGTACGACGTCCAGGTGGGCGTGGATCAGCAGCGGTTCCCCGTGCGTGCCGCCCCAATGGGCCAGCAAGGAGGTGCGACCGGGGAGGCCTTCGACGAGGGTCGGTTCGATGCCCACCTCGTCGAGCAGGCCGGCGACGTACTCGGCCGCCTTGCGCTCCCCTGGCCCGTCCTGGTCGCCGAAGTTGGAGGTGTCGATCCGGATCAGTTCGCTGCACAGGTCCACGACCTCGGCGGCCGGATCGTGGGTCGTCGAGGGCTCGGGCATATCTCGATCCTGTCATCCATGTGCGGGGGGTCAAGCAGGTCACCACGAAGAGGCGCTACCGATGCGGGGATCGGCGCTGGGCTTTGCTAGTCTTCCCGTCGCACTCGTCCGGGTGGCGGAATTGGCAGACGCGCTAGCTTGAGGTGCTAGTGCCCGTATTAGGGCGTGGGGGTTCAAGTCCCCCCTCGGACACCAGGAAACATGCCGCTGACCAGCGGAAATGTGAGAAACCCCGGCCCGCAGGGTCGGGGTTTCTTGGTCCTCGGGCGCCTCCGCAGCCCCCGTTGCCCAGCTACTGCCCGGCAGCCTCGGCGACGATCCTGTCGAAGCGAGCGCCCATCGCTTCGGCGAGCGCCTGTGCTCCCGAGAGCGGTCGCACCATGACCATGAACTCCGAGATGAGTCCCTCTTCGTTGACGACGATGAAGTCGCAGCCGGTCAGCGTCTTGCCGTCCACCTCAGCCTCGAAGACCAGCGCGCTGTGGGGGTCGTCTTCGATCTCCCTGACGTAGCGGAAATTCTCGAAGACCTGGATCACGTTGCTCAAGATCGCGGAGGTGATCGCCTTGCCGTCGTACGGCTTGAAGGCCACGGGGCTGACGAACCGTACGTCCTCGGCCAGGCACGCCTTCATCGCCTCGACGTCGCGGGCCTCGACGGCGGCACGGAACTGCTTCATCAGGGTGTCCTCTCGGCTGTTACAGAGCATATGCAACTTGTTGCAGTGACACTTTAGACCCAACTCGATGCCCAGGGAGACCCAACTCAACCTAGGCTCGCTCCCGTGACGTTTCGACTCGCCTTCGTTCCCGGCTGCACCCCGGACAAGTGGGCGGGTGTGTGGCGTGAGCGGCACCGCGATCGGATCGACTTGACCCTCATCGACGAGGCTGACCAGCGTCGTGTGCTCGACACCCGAGAGGCCGACATGGTGCTGGCCCGACTCCCGATCGAGCGCGACGGCGTCCACTGCATCCCGCTCTATGACGAGGCGCAGGTCGTCGTCACGGCCAAGGACCATCTGTTGACCGTGCTGGACGAAGTGCCGCTGGAGGAACTCGACGGGGAAGAGTTCGTCCTCGGCAGGCCGCCCGGCGTGAGCCCTGGCAGGCTCGACTTCCCCGTCATGTCCCTCAAGGATGCGATCGAGACCGCAGCGAGCGGCGCGGGCGTAGCGATCGTGCCGCAGTCAGTGGCGCGGCTCTATCACCGCAAGGACGCCGCAGTCCGTCCCGTGCCCGAGTTGGCGCCGACAAAGATCGGCCTCGCCTGGTTGAGCGAGCGTGACGAGGAGCAGGCCATCCAGAAGCTTCATCGGGATCGTCAGGGGCCGGACTGCGCGTAGTTCGCGCTAACCCACTCCCCCAGGACTCGCGCACTCCGATCGACCAGAGTCGGCCAATCCAGCGCATCCTCCCCCGCGTTGTCCGACACGTGTTTGACCAGTCGACAGGGGATCTCGAAGGCCGCGCAGGCGTACGCCACCGCGAACCCCTCCATGTCGACCAGCGTGGAGTGGCCGGCCAGCCGATCGCGCAGGTCGGGATCGGCGACGAAGACATCGCCCGACGCGAGGACCATCGGATCACTCCCGACGACGATCCGCTCGCCCGGGTCGTAACCGAGCGAGCGCAGCACGTCCGCGTTCACGTCGTGGTTGACCACGACCCCGGGCTCGAACAACCCCGAGATTCCTGCTCGCAGGGCTCCGGCGGTGCCGATGTTCACGACCTCCAGGCCGGAGAGGTCGTCGTACGCACTCAACGCGCGTGTCAGCGCGACTGCGGCGGGAGTCTTGCCGATGCCCGTGATGAGCAGCGGAAGGTGAGGGGGCACGTACGCAGCCTCACTGGCGGTCGCCGACACGATAAGGACCCGATCCGTCACCTGCGCAGGCTGGCTGCCCCCACGCAAGGCAACTGACGGACCGGGTCCGCTTCCCCACCCCTCTCGAGGAAGTTCGTGAAGCTGGCTCACGGGAGGGCGTGGGCGGCTGCCACGACGTCGACCAGGCCTGTGCCCTTGTCGTACGACGTCAGCAGTCCGCCGGGACCAGACTCGTAGGGCGCTCCGTAGGAATAGCGGTGCGCGGTCGACTTGAGCGCCTGCTCGACCTGACCCGGCGACGCCGACGGCGACTTCTGGAACAGCTGCGCCACGATCCCGGCAATGTGCGGGGTCGCCATCGAGGTGCCGCTGATCGTGTTGTAGTTGCCCGCCTCGATCACGTCGCCACCGGTGGTGCAGATCGGCAGATAGATCCGGCACGACGACGTGATCGTGTCGCCCGGGGCCGAGATATCCGGGTACGTCGACGTGTCGCCGGCCCGACCCCGCGAGGAGAACTCACTCACCTCACCGTCGCGCGTGCCAGTCTCCAGGTCGTGGTAGGAGGCCACCGAGATGATGCCGCCCGTGGGATCCATTCCCGGCGGGTTGGACAGGCTCTGCGACCCGTCGCCACCGTCGTTGCCGTTGGCCCACGCGGTGACGACGCCCTCCGCAGCAAGCGCACGCTGCAACTTGACGGTCGCGGAGTTCGAGTCGAAGTCGCCGCCACCCGAGGGCCCGTACGAGTTGTTGGTCACCTTGATCGGCGGGCAGGTCGACGCGGGCACTCCGGCACCGCAGGGCGCCTCGTGGTTCTCCAACACCCAGTTGAGGGCCTGGTCGGCCCCGATGATGAAGAGGACTGCGCCGGTGCTGATGGACACGATGCTCGCGCCGGGCGCAGCGCCGTGGAGTTGGCGCCCGTCCGAGAGCGTGGTCTCGCGCCCGGCCACGATCCCGGCGACGTGGGTGCCGTGCCCACCCACCGCCAGCACGTCGGTGTCCACCAGGTTGGGCACCTTCAGGACCTGGCACAGGGTCTCGGTCAGGTCGCAGACCACCTTCTGGTTGCTCACTACGGCAGAAGTGCCGTCGGCATTCTTGAGGTACGGATGCGTCGGGTCGACCCCGGAGTCGATCACTGCGACGGAGACGCCGCGCCCGTCGAGGCGGGCTCCGTCGGCCCCCGTGACGGTGGCCAGCGCCTCCTCGCCGCGCGTCGCCTTGTTGGAGGTGAACTGGGCGAGCTCGATCGGTTGATTGCCCTCGACGTAGGTCACGCCCGGTTGCGTGGTCACGCTCCTGATCTCCGCCTTGGTGCCGCGCGCGACTACCACACCGATCTTGTCGAAACTGGTGACCTCATCCAGGCCGCTGGCCGCCACAGCATCTCGTGCTGCCGTCAATGACGCACCGTGGACGAGCACGGTCTCCTTGCTCAGGCTGGAGAGCGAGGAGAGCCGCTCGGCCAAGTAGTCCTGCACCGGTGCGGATTCGGCGGCAGCGGCACCGCCGGGCGCCAGGGACAGCACCGCGCAGGCGGCGACGGCAACGGCGGCGGAGAGGATCGGAAGTGGTCTGCGCATGGAGATGTCTCCTTGAATGCTTGACGTCGGACTCACCCACGCCAACGACGAGCATGACAATTGGTCACGCCTACGCTGGGCCTGTGCCCGAACTCCTTGCCGCCCCTGACCTCGAAGAGCGTGTCCGTCGTCACTTCGAAGCCGTGTTCACCTCACCCCCGACCCGACTCGGCACCGCACCCGGGCGACTCAACCTGATCGGCGAGCACACCGACTACAACGCCGGGCTCTGCCTGCCGATGGCGCTGCCGCATCGCACTGCCGTGGCGGCCAACCTCCGCGACGACGAACTCGTACGCCTGCATTCACGCCAGTCAGAGCAGACCTGGCAGGGGCGCCTGGACGAGATCTCCCCCGGCTCGGTGCCGGGTTGGGCAGCGTACGTCGTCGGCACGATGTGGATGCTGCGCGGCGCCGGACTGCCGGTGGGCGGAGCCGACTTGATGGTGGACAGTGCCGTACCGGTCGGGGCGGGCCTGTCCTCCTCTGCCGCGTTGGAGTGTGCCACGGCAGCCGCGGTCCTCGACCTCGACGACGTCGACCCGGACGTCCTCATCGAGGCTTGCATGAGGGCGGAGACGGAGTTCGCCGGCGCCCCGACGGGCGGCATGGATCAGACCATCTCCATCCGCGGGCGGGCCGACCACGCCCTGTTGATCGACTTCGGACGCCACGAGCATCGCCACGTGGCGTGTGCTCCCGACCAGGACGGCCTCACCTTCCTCGTCGTGGACACGCGAGTCAGTCACTCCCTCAACGATGGCGGATACGGCTCTCGACGCGCCGACACCGAGGCTGCGGCAGCGCAACTAGGTGCACCCCTGGGTCACCTCGGGATCGAACGACTCGACGAGCTCGAGGACCCCCGGTTGCATCGCAGGGCGCGGCACATCTTCACGGAGAACACTCGCGTCGAACGCGCAGCAGTCGCGATGGCTGCGGGTGACTGGCCCGCCTTCGGCCAGCTGATGTCGCAATCGCACGCCTCGATGCGCGACGACTACGAGATCTCGTGCGCCGAACTCGACCGTGTCGTCGACGTCGCACTGGACAACGGCGCGCTGGGAGCCAGGATGACCGGCGGCGGGTTCGGCGGATCCGCCATCGCTCTCGTGGAGTCGAAGGCGGTCGCCCCGAGTGTGGCCGCCATCGAGTCGGCCTTCGCCGAGGCGGGTTGGCGTACCCCTGACTGGCTGGTCGCGACACCGTCCGACGGCGCACGCTCTCGCTCCATCTGAGCGCCGGGCGCCCTGGGACTACGCGGGGGCCAGGTCGAGCAATGCGTTCCAGGTCGCGTCGATGTCGGCGTCGGTCGTACGCCACGAACCGACCGCAAGTCGCAGAGCGGAGCGTCCTTCGACCTTGGTGTGGGACAGGTAGGCCTGACCCGACGCGTTGAGTTGTGCCATCACCCGCATCGTGGCCTCGTCGCCGTCTCGATGCGCGAAGACGACCAGGCTGAGCACGGGCGCGGTGACCAACTCGAACTCGTCACTCTCGCGCACCAGGTCGGCGAATCGTTCGGCCATCGCCACGCCCGAGCGGATATGTGCGCGCAGGCCCTCCAGGCCGTACGTACGCAGCACCGCCCAGAAGCTTCAACGACCGGAACCTGCGGCCGAGTTGCGGATGCCAGTCGCGATAGTCCACCACCAGCCCCGAATCCGAGGCCGGGTTGCGCAGGTACTCCGGCGTGAGGGTCAGCGCCTCGGTCAACGCGCGGCGTTCGCGCACCCACAACACCGAACAGTCGAACGTGGTCAGCAGCCACTTGTGCGGATTGGTGACGATCGAGTCCGCCAGGTGGGCGCTGCCGAAGAGCAGGTCTCGGTGTTCGGGGCAGACCGCGGCCACCCCGGCCCACGCCGCGTCGAGGTGCAGCCAGGGACCGGTGATGCCCTCGTCGCCGTGCTTTTCGTACGCCGCGTCGATCGCCTCCGCGATGGCCTGCACGTCGTCGATGGCACCTGTGGACGTCGAGCCGATCGCGGCCTGGACGAAGACCGGCCGACAACCAGCCTCCAGGTCAGCGATCAGGGTTGCTCGCAGGGCTCGGGTATCCATCTGCTGGGTCGCCGGTTCCACCTCGATCGCGCGTACGCATTCCGCACCGAGTCCGGCCATCAATGCCGCCTTGACCAAGGAGGAGTGCGCCTGCGTGGAGCCGTAGACCCGCCAGCTGGCGTCGCCGACACCGGCGTCGCGAGCCTGCCCACCGCTGGCGGAATGCAACGCCGCCAGCAGTGCGGTGAAGGTGGCAGTGGAGGCGGTGTCCTGGATGACTCCCCCACCTCGGCCCGAGCCGTCACGGAACCCTTCGGGGAGTTCGAGCGCCTGGGCCAGCCAGTCGACGACCACCTGCTCGACCTCGGTGACGGCCGGACTGGTGGCCCAGATCATCCCTTGTGCTCCGATGCCGCTGGAGAGCAGATCGGCCAGGATCGCCGCCGGTGAGGAGTTCGCCGGGAAGTACGCGAAGAAGCGTGGATGCTGCCAGTGCGTGATCCCGGGCATCACCAGCGAATCGAGGTCGTCGAGCAGCGCGTCGAAAGGTTCTCCTGACTCCGGCGGAGTCGCCGGCAACGCCTTTCGTACGTCTCCCGGCTCCACCTGGGCCAGCACCGGCAAGTCGTCGAGCCTCTCCCAGTAGTCGGCGATCCAGTCGATAGCTTGGTGGCCGAGGCGTCGGAACTCCTCGGGAGGCATATGCGTCACGACGCCCATCGTGCCAGCCGAAGATGAGGCTGCGTACTCACCTCCACCGGGTCGAAAGTCCGATCCGACAGCCCGCCCCGGCCCGGTTGGCTGGTGTCATGACGACGAACACGAACACCAAGAACACGTCCGCCTTCTTCGCCCAGGCCGCCATCTCGTTCGGACTGGCGCTGCTGACCGTCCTGTGTGGGGTCTACTTCCTGCCCGCCGACGGCTGGATCAAGGCCTTCCTCGGCATCGGGATCTGCTACCTCACGACGTCTGCCTTCACGCTGGCCAAGGTGATCCGAGACCAGCAGGAGGACAGCAGCGTGATCCACCGACTCGACCAGGCCCGGGTGGACAAACTCCTCGCCGAACACGACCCCTTCAGGGCAGCCTGACCAACACCAGCAAAGCGCCCCGCACCGAGAGATCCGGTGCGGGGCGCTTTGCTGTCTGATGCCTACTTGAGTTCGGCGCTGCTCAACCCGAGCACCCGCCGCGCGACGATCAGCTGTTGGATCTGTTGGGTCCCCTCGAAGATGTCGAGGATCTTGGAGTCGCGGGCCCACTTCTCCAGCAACTCACCCTCGTCGTAGCCGATCGTGCCGCACAGTTCGACGCACGACAGGGTGATGTCACTCCCGACTCGTCCCGCCTTGGCCTTGGCCATCGAGGCCTCCAGCGAGTTGGGTTGTCGGTTGTCGGCCTTCCAGGCAGCCTGCATCATCAGCAACTTTGCGCCCTCCCAATCGGCCTCCATCTGCAGGAACTTCGCGGCGGCGGCAGACTGCACCCGCCCCGGTCGGTCGTAGTCGATCTCCACCCCCGCCTGCTCCAGCAGGTCGCGGGTGAGGTCGAGGGAGGCGCGGGCACATCCGACGGCCATCGCCGCGACCAGCGGCCGGGTGTTGTCGAAGGTGGCCATCGCACCCGCGAATCCCTTGCTGGTGTCGATCTCGGGCGAACCCAGGAGGTTCTCCGCGGGCACCCGGCAGTCGGTGAACGTGATGACCGCGGTGTCGGAGGCACGGATGCCGAGCTTGTGCTCCAGCCTTTCGACCGTCATCCCGGGCGTCCCCTTGCGCACCACGAACGACTTGATCGCGGCACGGCCGAGCGACTTGTCGAGCGTGGCCCAGACGACGACGCTGTCGGCGCGATCGCCGGAGGTGACGAAGATCTTCTCGCCGTTGAGGACGTATTCGTCGCCGTCCTTGGTCGCGGTGGTCGTCAATGCGGCCGAGTCCGAGCCCATCCCCGGCTCGGTGATCGCCATCGCCGCCCAGGTGCCGGCGAACTTCGCCTGCTGTGCGTCATCGGCGACCGAGGCAATGGCCGAGTTGCCCAGACCCTGGCGAGGCAACGCCAACAGCAGAGCCGTGTCGCCCCAGCACATCTCGGCGATGGAGAGGACGGAGGCGAGGTTGGTGCCGTTCTTGATCCGGCGCTGCGCGGAGTCCTGTGCAGGTTCGTCCTCACTGCGCTTCACACCGGCCGCACCTGCCCCCGCACTGGCGCCCGACTCCGACAGGCCGTCCAAGATCGCGGCCAGCATGTCGAGTTCCTTGGGGTACGCGTGCTCGGCGGCGTCGTACTTGCGCGAGATCGGTCGCAGCATGTTCATGGCGACCTGATGGGCCTGGTCGATCAGCGTGCGGTGCTTCTTGGGTGTCTCAAGATTGATCATGTCGGGTGTGTCCTCAGACGAGGACTCCTCCTTCCGCGAGGCCGATGGCGCGCAGATCGCGGTACCACCGTTCGACCGGGTGTTCCTTGACGTAGCCGTGGCCGCCGAGGAGTTGGACGCCGTCGTTGCCGATCTTCATGGCCTTCTCCGCGCACAACTGCCGGGCCAGTGCGACTTCGCGGCCGAAGTCCTTCCCGGCGGCAGCCCGCGACGCTGCCTT